>NZ_JBSFQJ010000001.1:0-168295 GCF_053588655.1 Gordonia sp. NPDC003424 | reverse complement strand
ATGGAGTGAGGCCTGGCGTGGGCGACCGCTCCTTCCGCTGGTCGAGTAAGGCTCCGAGCGTAGCGAGGCGCCGCATCGAGATCTCCTGTCTGGCAATGGAAGTGGTCTCGATGCGCGTCCTCGCAGGCTCGGTCGCTTATCGACCAGCGGGGTGGCGACTTGCTCGGCGAGTGGCGTGCGGTTGTCGGCCACTCCTTTCGTGGGTCGAGTAGGGCTTGGCGTGGGCGGCCGCTCCTTCCGCTGATCGAGTAAGGCTCCGAGCGCAGCGAGGCGCCGCATCGAGATCTCCTGTCTGGCAATGGAAGTGGCCTCGATGCGCGTCCTCGCAAGCTCGGTCGCTTACTCGACCAGCGGAGTGGTGACTCGAAGGGCGACTCACTCGGTCAGCGGAAGGGCGACTCACTCGGCCAGCGAATGGCGCCGACTCATCAGGGACCGGGCGCGCCTCAGAGCAACCGCTGCAACCGCGCGAAATCGGCGAGGTCGTCGCGGAACGTGTCGAGCGTGGCGAGGGTGTACATGCCGTCGATGAGATGGTCGGCCCACAGCTGGTGAATGCGGCGCAGATCGGATTGTCTTGATTTCCAGCCGATTCCGTCGATGACCGCGAGCACCATCTGCCGCGGCAGGCGCACCTCGGCCATCTCCTCGATCTCCCGCACCGCATCGGTGAGTTTACTGCCGGTGGAGTCGAAACCCTTGGCGGCCACGACGATGTCGGCGGCGCCGTCGCGTCCGACGATGAGATCGGCGGGCGCATCCCGCCCACCCCGGCCGGTGAAACGGGACCGCGTGACGTAGGGCAGGCCGAGATCGGCTGCGATGGACTCGATCTCGTCTTCGATCCGCCGCCCGGACGCGCCCGCGCGCGTTGCGGTGGCGCGTGTGCCCGATCGGGCGACGAGGATGTCGGCGAAAGTGTACGTCCGTTCCATTTGCGTCCGCAGCGTCCGGACCAGATCGAACTCCTCGTCCATCCAGCAGACCAGCTCGTAAGGCCGTGTGCGGGCGATCTTCCGCCACGACGACGTGCCGAATCGGTGATGCAGGTTGTTGCGGAGTTTCTCCTGGGACAGACCGACGGCCAGTCGGAGGATTGAATCCTCGTCGGCGTGATCGCGTGCCCACACCGCCAGGCCGGTGAGATCGGTGTCGAGGATCTCGCCGAGGGTCTCCACCGCATCGACGATCCGCTCGGCATCTGCCGTCGACTCCGTGGGATCGACGTGAGAGGTCAAGCGCCCCAGCGTCTTCAGATAGTTGTTGAACTCTCCGGCCTCGCTCATCGGTGAAACCTCTCGTGCCTCAGTCGCGCCCGATGAACAGGAATTCGTTGACGTCACGACGAGTGGCCGCGGCATGGGTCCCGAAGCTGTACTTGTGATCGATGGCGATCACCTCCACCGACGGCTTGACCTTGCCCAGCAGGTCGGCGATCCGGTCTGCTCCCGGTAATGCGTTGGAGGAGTAGGACAGCACGATCGCTCCCGCCGACTCGAAATGCTCGAATGTGCGGACCAGCGCGTCCTCGATGCTGTGCTTGTAGGCGAAGGGTGTGTATCGCTTGGTGAGTTTCTTGGTCTTGGTGTGTTCCATGATCGTCATGCCACGCCAGTACGCCGAGAGCCCCTCGAGGAAGTGGTAGCGCTTGATGTAGTCGTTGTCGTCGGTCGGTGGGGCATAGGGCGGATCGAGGTACGCCAGATCGGGTGGGGCAGACAGTGAGCTCAGGTCGAGATCGAACACGTCGCCGCAGCTACTGCGACTGGTCCGGCCGTTGCTGAACACCGTCGCGTTGTACTCACTCGCCGACCGCAACCGGAAATGGTCGCGCAGCGACATCCTCAGGTCGCGGCGACCATCGGCGTATCGGGACGAATCGGTGAACGTGAACACCCCGCGCGGCTGTTTACGCGCGGCCGACAGCACGAGCGCCGAGATGGCCAGATCCCGGCGATACCCACGCAACCGGTCGATGTGCGACCACGCCGAATCCAGGAACTCGCGGTCCTCGGCGGTGAAGTAGAGGCCGTCGAAGGTGGATCGGATGAAGTCGCGGTCGTCTGCCGGCGGCCCGCAGATCTCGTCGACCAGTTCCGGCTCGAGCCGCACGCTGGAATTGGCGACCGTGGCCCGCGCGATGATGTGCGGGAAGGTCAGGAAATCGTTGCTGACGACGCCGAAGCCCTGTGCCTTCAGAAGGTAGGACACCACGCCCGAGCCGGAAAACGCGTCAACCGCGGTGGTGCCGCCGATCTCGGCGAAGGTGCGCTCGAGGTGGGGGAGCAGCCGGTACTTCGAGCCCATGTAGCGCAATCGCGGAAACCGCTGCGCCTGTGCCACGACGTCACTCGAACTGACGATTCGAGTGGCGCGGGTGAACTCTGGTCGACTCACAGGGAAAGGATGTCATGGACGTCCGACAACGCGACGCCGTCCACGCCGCACCACATACACTGACGCCCATGGCTTCCGTCTTCACCAAGATCATCAATGGAGAACTGCCCGGACGATTTGTGTGGCGGGATGGCCAGGCCGTGGCCTTCCTGACCATCGAGCCCGTGGCGCCGGGTCACGTTCTCGTCGTCCCGCGCAAAGAGGTCGATCACTGGGAGCAGATGGACACCGCGTCGTTCACGCATCTCGCCGACGTCGCGCAGAAGGTCGGGCGCGCGATCAAGGAGGGCCTCGACGCACCCCGGATCGGCATGCTCATCGCGGGACTCGAGGTGCCGCACGTCCACATCCACGTGTTCCCGGCACTCAGCATGGAGACGTTTGATCTGGGCAACGCGCGCAAGGACATCACACCCGAGGAACTCGACGCCGACGCCGAGCGGATTCGGGAGGCCCTACGCAGCACCGGCTACGGCGAGTACGTCGCCGACGCCTGAGACCGGCGGGCCGCGCGCTTCGCCCGCGCGCAGCGCAACAGGTACATCGGCGTGGGTGGTACCCACCCGAGTTGTTCGGCCATACCCATGTCGTCACGGGTCGCCCAGTGCTCGACGCACAGCCCGTCGGCCATTCGATACCAGTGTGTCTGCGGCACCGCGAAACTGCGGCCGGTGGGAGCGAAGACCTGTTTGACACAGGCATCCTCGTCGTAGACCACGAACGGTCCGCGATGGGTGCCCGACATCGTCGCGTGGATGACGACGAGGTCTCCGCCGGCCACCACCTCGTGTGGGGTGTGCCGGATGTCGGGGAAAGCCTCGCGCAGCCACAGTGCGGTCGCCCAGAAGGCGTCGGGTCCACGTCCTCGGCAGGCAGGTGGTTCGGTGATGTCTTCGCGATTCGACGCGTCGGGGTGAATCGTCCGGTCGAAGTCCTCGCGTGATCCCTCGCCCATGTCGGTGAGGCTGCGAGTGGCGACCGTTGTGGCGTCAAAGGAAGTGGTCATGGTCTCGCCTCAATTTCATTACAGGTGATCTGTATCTGATTTCTAGTATTGATTACAGGGTGACTGGAGTCAATAGTGGGCGTGGGTACGACGCATCCGGTCGTCAAGAGACCGCACGTCAACGGCGACGTCACGTCGTGCTGACCGCCACCGAGCTGTTCGAACGCCGTGGGTACCGCGTCACGATCAGCGAGATCGCCGACGCCGCAGGAGTGTCGCCGGAGACCATCTACAAGTCGTTCGGCGGCAAGGCGGGACTGATCAAGGAAGCCTTCGACCAGGCGGTGGCCGGCGACGACGAGAAGGTCGTCGTGCGCGAGCGGCCGGAGAACCGTGCCATCGACGACGAGCCCGACGTTCGACGGAAACTCGAGATGTATGCGGCCACCGCCACCGCGAGGATCGAGCGGTCGGCGCGCCTGCAGCTGGTGATCCGGGACGGCGCCGAGCACAACGCGAGCCTCGACAAACTGTGGCGCACCGCGCTCGACCAACGTCTGTACGGCATGAACCTGCTCGCCGAACACCTGGTCGGCAGCGGAGGCCTGCGTGCGGAGCTGACCGTCGAGCACGTCCGCGACACCCTGTGGACACTCATCGCTCCCGAGATCTACGAGTTGCTGGTTCTCGATCGCGGTTGGTCGATCGACGCCTATCGCGACTGGATCACCCGAGCGATGATCGCCGAACTCACCTGACCCAAGCCGTCGAGACGTGTCAGACCGTGCGATGAATGACCAAGGGCAGCACCGCCGTCGCCCCGGCCTCCCGCACCGCCGCGGCCGCGAGGGTGATCGGCCACCCCGAACTCGTCTCGTCGACGACGAGCAACACCACCTGCCCGGCGGCGTCCGGGGTGTCGCCGAGGTGCTCACGCCAGTAGGTCGCCTCGGTCGCGCCGGTGGCATCGCGGCCCGGCCCATCGCCCGCGCGCACTGGGAACCGGAAGCCGCCACGGCGGCCGACATCGCACAGATGCTGGGCCACCTGTTCGGCAAGCATCGAACCGGTCAGCCGCAGTGAGCCGATGACGTCCGGCCGCATCCCCGTCTCACGCACCCACGTCGACAACGTCGCGACCGCTGCGTCGCCGAGATCGGCCAGCGCGGTCTCGTCCCCACGTCTGGCATCTCGGAGCAGATCCGCCCACTCGGGTGCGTCCGCATGCGCGAGTATCCGGCCGGGTTCGGCCGCCAATCCGGCGCTGATGCGTCCACGCGTGCCGAAACTCCCGCCGGGCCACATCTTTCGGGGCTCCAAGATCAACGCCGAACGCCGCAACGACCCGGTGATCGTGCGCACGGTGTCGGCCGGCACCGTCGCCGACAACGGTTCGGTCAGGCGGCCGCGACACGCCGAGCACCGGCCGCACGGTTGGGCCTCGGGATCGTCGAGCGACGAGGTCAACAACTGCATGAGGCAGTCGCGTCCGGCCACGTAGTCGCGCATGATGTCGGCTTCCCGACGACGCACCCCGAGCACACCGGCATAGTGCTCGGCGTCGTACGACCACGCCGTCCCGGTCGACTCCCAGCCGTCCGGACCCCGTTCGGTCACCCCATCCACGGCGAGTTGCTTGAGCATCAATTCCACCCGGCCCCTGCGGAATCCGGTCGAGGACTCCAGCTGTACCACCGACATCGGGCCCTCGGCGTCCCCCAAGACGTCGAGGAGACGGGCCATCCGGTCCGGATCGGGGATAGTCGAGGTGGCGAAGTGCTCCCAGATCGCGTCGTCCGACTTCGACGCGAGGAGCATGACCACGGCGTCGTCCAGGGCTCGCCCGGCACGGCCTACCTGTTGGTAGTAGGAGACCGGCGATGGTGGCGACCCGACGTGCACGACGAAGCCGAGATCGGGCTTGTCGTATCCCATACCCAACGCCGACGTCGCAACCAGGGCCTTGATCTCGTTGCGCAACAACGCATCCTCGAGACGATGGCGGGTGTCCGCGTCGAGTTGTCCGGTGTAGGCGGCCACCGGGTAGTCGGGCCCGTGTACGGCGCGGATCGCGCCGACGAGCCGGTCGGCGTCGGCGACGGTGAGCACGTACACGATGCCCGATCCGGGGAGGTCCGGCAGATACTGTGCCACCCACCCATAGCGCTCGATCGGGGAAAGCCCGTCGATGACGTTGAGCTGCAACGATTTCCGTGCCAAAGGTCCGCGAAGTACAAGGGTGTGCGCGCCCAGCTGGGCGGCGACGTCGTCGGTGACACGAGCATTGGCGGTCGCGGTGGTGGCCAACACCGGAGTCTGCGGGTTCAAGGTCTGCAACACATCGGACACGCGGCGATAGTCGGGGCGGAAATCGTGCCCCCAATCGGAGATGGCATGTGCCTCGTCGATCACCAGCAGACCCAACTGGCCGGCCAGCGCGTTCAGCACCCGCCGGCCGAAGCCGGGGTTCGCCAGCCGTTCCGGTGAGACGAGCAAGACGTCGAGGTCGCCGGAACGCAGCTCGTCCTCGATGGCCGACCACTCATCGAAATTCGACGAGTTCAACGTCGCCGCCCGCAGCCCGGCCCGCTCGGCGGCGGCAACCTGATCACGCATCAGCGACAACAGCGGCGACACGATCAGCGTCGGCCCGCCACGCTCAGACCGGATGATCGCGGTGGCCGTCCAATAGACCGCCGACTTTCCCCATCCGGTCGCCTGCACGACGAGAACCCTGGCGGCCGGCTTGAGCAAGGCGGCTACCGCGGTGAGCTGGTCCTCGCGCAGCCGCGCGCCGGCACCGGCGAGACTCTCGATGACGCTGTCCGCGACGTGCTGCTGGTCGGCGCCGAGGGCGGCGATGTCAGGTGGCATGCTGCCAACCTAACGCTCGCCACCGACACGGCGGTCAGGCGTCGAGCCACGGATGGTCGGCGTGATGCCCGCGGAGATACTCGACGAGACGGGACCGGGCGTCTGAACCGAGGATCGGCCAGGTCCGGGCGAAATCATCGATGTCCTTGGGGCGCCGAGACTTCGCCTTGAAGATCAGCACGAGTTCAGGGTTCAGATAGCGAATACCGTCACCATCGGTCCAGGTGGCCGCGGACAGGGCCATCCGCATCGTCGGGTCCCGCCGGTTGATCCACAACCCGTCCGCATCGGGCGTCAGGAGGACATCGAGCAACCACGGCGATCGGGCGTTCGCGCGCAGCCAGAGTTGGTCGGCACCGGTGGGAAGCTCATCGGCCCCGGTCAGGGCCAGCAGTGTGCCCGACCCGACCGCCCAGACGTGCAGGCGGTCGGCGACGGCGTCGATCAATGCCGCGACGTCTGTGCGGAAGATCCCCACATCGAGATCCTCGTGTGGGCGGTGGGTGCCGGTGGCCGCGTCCAGCGCCCAGCCGCCCGCGATCCACCACGGTCGATCGAATCCGCCGACGACGTCGATGACATCGGCGGGTCTGACCGCAGCCCAGTCGCCGTACAGGTCATGGAAAGCACGCGCTTCCGGGGAGACGGGGTGTGCGAGGTCGAAGGAGCGCACGCGAACCACTGTAGGTGTGGTCACGGCTCACAGGAACCTGCCAGCGTCGACGCAGAGTGGACGAAGTTTCGCGCTCGATAGTTGACTCATGACAGCAGAAGCGCTCCCGATGGCCTCATCGCCCACCATCACCGTGGCCGACAGTTCCGCGCCGGCCCCCGTCCTCGACATCGTCGTGCCGGTCTACAACGAGGAGATCGACGTCGCGGAGTCGGTCCGCCGCCTGCGCGATCATCTCCGCACCCACGTTCCCTATCCGTCGCGGATCACGGTCGCCGACAACGCCAGCACCGATGCCACCCTGGCGATCGCGGCCGGACTCGCCGAGGAGATCGACGGGTTGCGCGTCGTCCACCTCGACCAGAAGGGTCGCGGCCGGGCGCTCAACGCGGTATGGCGGGCCAGTGACGCGGAGATCGTCGCCTACTGCGACGTCGACCTGTCCACCGACCTGAATGCGCTGATGCCGCTCATCGCGCCGCTCAAGTCGGGTCACTCCGACATCGCGATCGGCACGCGGCTGTCCCGGGGCTCACGGGTTGTGCGCGGACCCAAGCGCGAGTTCATCTCCCGCTCCTACAACCTCATCCTCCGCACCACCATGCGCGCCAAGTTCTCCGACGCGCAGTGCGGGTTCAAGGCGATGCGCACCGACATCGCACGACAACTGCTGCCCTACGTCGAGGACACCGGCTGGTTCTTCGACACCGAACTGCTGGTCATCGCAGAGCGCATCGGCCTGCGCATCGCCGAGGTCCCCGTCGACTGGGTCGACGACCCGAACAGCACCGTCGACATCGTCGCGACCGCCGTTGCCGACCTCAAAGGTTGCGCCCGCGTCGGCTACGCACTCGGCACCGGCCGGCTGCCGATCGCCGATCTGCGCGCCACCATCGGCCGCGATCGTGCGCCCGGCCCCCAGCTCGACGGCGTACCGCCGGGCTTCGTGGGCCAGCTCGCCCGGTTCTGCGTGATCGGGGTCGCCTCGACGATCGCCTATGCCGTGCTCTATCTGATGCTGCATGCGGTCCTCGGTGCGCAGGTGTCGAACTTCGTCGCACTGGCCATCACCGCCGTGCTCAACACCGCGGCCAACCGCAGGTTCAGCTTCGGCGTGACCGGTCGTGAGGGCGTGGTCAAGCATCAGCTGTTCGGTCTCGGCGTGTTCGTGTTCGGATGGTTGGTGACCGCCGGATCGCTGGCCGGTCTGCACGCGTTCGTGCCGGATGCGACCAAGCACGTCGAACTCGTGGTCCTGGTCGTCGCCAATCTGGTGGCCACCGCGACCCGATTCGTCGGGCTGCGCTGGGTGTTCCGTGGACACCTGCAGAACTCGGCAACCGTCACCGCAACGGAAGGAACCGCTCAGTGACCACCACCGTAGCCGGACCCCCGGCCACGTCACCCGTTCCGCCCGGCGCCCCCGCGCCCGGGCGGAACGCCCATATCTGGCAGCCCTTGTCGCTGGCGGGTCTGCTCATCGGCACGGCCGTGCTCTACATCGTCAACCTGTCGGCCAACGGCTGGGCCAACTCCTTCTACTCGGCGGCGATCCAGGCCGGCTCGCAATCGTGGAAGGCGTGGTTCTTCGGGTCGTCGGACATGGCGAACTCCATCACCGTCGACAAACCGCCCATGTCGCTGTGGATTCCGGGGATCTCGGTACGAGTATTCGGACTCAACTCGTGGTCGATCCTGATCCCGCAAGCGCTGATGGGCGTCGCGAGCGTCGCCTTGCTGTACCTCATCACCCGCAAGTACTTCGGTCACTGGGCGGGTATCGTGGCCGGTCTGACGTTGGCCGTGACTCCCGTTGCGGCACTGATGTTCCGGTTCAACAACCCGGACGCCCTGCTGGTGCTGCTGATGATCGCGGCCGTGTGGGCCACGCTCAAGGCCATCGAGGATGGCCGGCTGCGCTGGATGATCCTCACCGGCGTGTTCGTCGGATTCGGGTTCCTCACCAAGCAGTTGCAGGTGATGCTGATCGTGCCGCCGCTGGCGATCACGTATCTCGCGTTCGGGCAGCACAATTGGGTCAAACGAATCGGACATCTGTTCGCGGCGCTGGGCGCGCTGATCGTCAGCGCGGGCTGGTGGATCCTCGCCGTGGAGCTCTGGCCGGCATCCTCGCGGCCGTGGATCGGCGGCTCCCAGAACAACTCGATCCTCGAACTGACCTTCGGCTACAACGGTTTCGGACGTCTCAACGGCAACGAGACCGGCAGTGTGATGCCCGGTGGCGGCCGCATGAGCGAAATGTCCGGCTATGCGGGGGCATTCGGTGCACCCCCCGGTGGTGGACCCGGCGGTCGTGGCGGTATGTGGGGCGAGACCGGCATACTGCGCATGTTCGAACCCGCCCAGGGCGGTCAGATCGCCTGGCTGATCCCGACCGGACTGGTCCTCGCCGTGGCCGCCCTGGTCATCATCGGCAGGGCGCGGCGCACCGACCTCCGACGCGCCTACATCGCCGTGTGGGGTCTGTGGTTGCTCGTCACCATGGGCGTGTTCAGCTTCATGGCCGGCATTTTCCACAGCTACTACACCGTGGCGCTCGCGCCGGCGGTGGCGGCGGTCGTCGCGGGCGGTGCAGCGGTGTGTTGGACTGCGCGTGAACGACTCTGGGTCCGGGTCGTGCTGGCCGCAGCGGTGTGGATCGCCGCGATCTGGGGCTTCGCCCTGCTCGGCCGCTCACCCGACTTCGTGCCGGTGTTGCGCTGGATGGTGCTGCTCGTCGGTATCGTCAGCGGCTTCGTGATGCTGGTCGCCCACCGCGCCTACTTGTCGATCGTGGCGCTGACGACGGCGATCATCGCGGGGTTGGCCGGCCCCGTCGCGTACACGATCAACACCGTCGCGACGCCAAAACAAGGCTCGATCATCAGTGCCGGTCCCCGCGTCAGCGGTGAATTCGGTCCTGGTGGAGGCGGATTCGGCGGGCGACACGCCGGTATGCGCGGCCCGGGCGCCACGGGTGGCATGTGGGGTCGAGGTGGCGGCGCCGGACAGGCCGGTCCCGGAGGCACACAACCGCCCGGCGGCGCCGGAACCGGTGCGGCTCAAGGTGGCCCGGGTATGGCGGGTGGATTCGGCGGCCCCGGCGCCGCGGGCGGACCCGGCGGCATGAGCGCCGAAGGCGGTATGGGTGGTCCCGGCGGGCTGCTCAACGGCTCCAAGCCGAGCGCGGAACTGGTGACCATGCTGCAGACCGATGCCGACAAGTTCACCTGGGCCGGTGCGGCCGTCGGGTCCAACGAGGCCTCGGGGTATCAGCTGGAATCGGGCTACTCGGTGATGCCGGTGGGCGGATTCAACGGCACCGATCCGTCGCCGACCCTGGAACAGTTCCAGAAGCTGGTGGCCGAGAAGAAGATCCACTACTTCCTCGGTGGTGGACGCGGCTTCGGCAACTCGGACACGGCACGGCCGTCGGCTCAGATAGCCGAATGGGTGAAGGCGAACTTCGCCGCGCAGACGATCGACGGCACCACCGTCTACGACCTGACCACGCCGAACAGCTGACCGTCGCATCCGCTCCCTCGTTCCGGACCCGCGTACTCGATCGATGCCGCGGTTTCCGGACGGGGGAGCGGATCATGAGCCCGCCGGCCGATCAGCCCTTACAGTTCGACTGTGACGCTCTCCATCGGACATCCGTTGCGGCGGATGCAGGGACGTGACCCGCACGAGGTCGGGCGGGTCGCCACCAGCCTCGAGTTGTTCTACGACCTCGTCTTCGTGGTCGCCTTCTCGGTGGCCGGGACGCAGGTCGCGCACCAGCTCGCCGAAGGGCACTACCAGGTGGCGATCGTGGGCTACCTGCTGTGCACCTTCGCCGCGATCTGGGCCTGGATCAACTTCGCCTGGTTTGCGTCCGCCTTCGACACCGACGACTGGTTCTTCCGGCTCATCACCCTCGTCCAGATGATCGGCGTGGCCATCATCGCCCTCGGTATCCCCGACGTGTTCACCTCGATGAACGAGCACGAGCATGTGGACAACCACGTGCTGGTCATCGGCTACATCGTGATGCGTGTCGGCATGGTCGCTCAGTGGTTGCGTGCGGCGGCGCAGAGCCGGCAGTACCGGCAAGGGTGCCTGACCTACGCGACCATGACGTTGGTCGCACAGATCGGGTGGATCACGGTTCTGATCGTCGACATGAGGCCGCTGCCCACGCTTCTCGCAATGGCCGGTTGCGTCCTGGTCGAGCTGTCCGGACCGTGGATCGCCGAACACTTCACCGCCGGAACCCCGTGGCACGCCCACCACATCGCCGAACGCTATTCGCTGCTCACCATCATCACGCTCGGCGAGGGTGTGGTCGGCACGGTCGCGGTGCTCGGGGCACTGATCGAAGTCGAGGGCTGGTCGGTCGAGACCGCGGTACTCGGCTTGGCCGCCATGGGCGTCACCTTCGCGATGTGGTGGATGTACTTCATCGTGCCGGTCGGCGACGCTCTGCACGCGCACCGCGAGAAGAGCTTCGTCTGGGGCTACGGTCATATCGTCGTCTTCATGGCGGCCGCGGCGGTCGGCGCGGGCCTGCACGTCGCCGCGCTCTACATCGAACACGAAACCCACATCGGGCCGGGCGTGGTCGTCGCCACCGTGGCCATCCCGCTCGGCATCTATTGCCTCGGCGTGCTGGCCATGTACGACTATCTACTGCCTTTCGATCCGCTCTCCGTACTGCTCGGCTTCGGGGTGATCGCGCTGCTCGTCACCGCAGTGTGGCTGGCGGCAGCGGGTGTATCGGTGGTCGTTGCCGTCGTGGTCGCCGCACTCGCCCCGGTGCTGGTCGTCGTGCTCGACGAGGCGTTCGGGGTGCCACGCAGGGCTCAGGCGCTGGCGTCGATCGGGGTGGACGTGCAGCAGATGCCGTGATCTGCGAACGCCGGTCGGCTCACACTCGGCACGGCTGCAGTCCCACCGATACCCCCCACGGAATCGACATGGTCGCTCAACGGTCACATTTTGCGATGTCGAGGGCGAACGTCCGGCCACGTCCCTCAGGTACGTCGATCCAGTGAGAAGTCTCAGGCGCCGGCGACGAGCGCCGACGGGGCGCGTTCTCCCGATCCGCGTCGGATCAACGTTGCGGGCAAGGTGACCTGGCGGGGCGGATGCTCGTCGCCATCGAGGCTCTCGAGGATCAGCTCGGCAGCCTTCTCGCCCATCTCCACCGGGTCGTTCGTGATGACGGAGATGCCCAATGCAGGTGCCAGGTCGAAGTCGTCGAAGCCGATGAAGGCCGTGGTGCTGTCGTTGCTGGACAGCAGCATGTTGAGGACGCCGATGCTGATCCGGTTGTTCAGCGCGAGGATCGCGGTTGGGGGCTCGGGCAGGGCGAGGAGTTCTTCGGCTGCGTGCTGCGCAGCATCAGTGTCCTGAACTCCGGTTCTTACGAGGTTCGGGTCGATGTCGAGGTTGCCGTCGCGCATCTCGTCCTCGTATCCGCGTAGCCGTTCGGAAGCCGTGAAGACTTCCGGGTTGTCGGCGATGACGGCGATGCGGCGGTGTCCGTTCGATATGAACTCGCGGACCGCGGACGCCGCACCCCCATGGTTGTCACGGACGACACTGTCCGCGGCGATCGTCATGGAGGGACGGTCGACGAACACGATCGGCATGCCGAGTTGTCGCTCGATCTCGAGATATTTGTGATCGCGCGCCACGGGTACGACGACGAGGCCCTTCACGCGGCGCTCGAGCAGGCCACGGGTCAAGGCTTCCTCACGGTCGGGATCGTCGTCGGCGGATGCGAGGAAGAGCTCGGTCTGCCGTGCGCGGAGATTGCGTTCAAGACCCGCGCCGACACCGGCGTAGAACGGGTTGTCCAGCGTGCCGATCACGAGGGCGACAGCCTGTGTGCGTGCGCCTTGGCGCAGTTCTCGAGCGACGCGGTTGGGTCGGAATCGGAGCTTGGCGGCTGCGTCGATGACCTGCTGGCGGGTTTCGGGTCGAACGTGTGCTTCGCCGTTGATCGCCCGCGCGACGGTCTTCACGCTCACTCCGGCCAGCATTGCCACGTCCTGCAGAGTCGCCGGCGTCTGAGGGCTCGGATTCGAGGGGGACATGGCGTCATCCTATCTGCTTGCGTGACCCGAAGCTCGGTGCGGACCGCTTGTCTGTCGATGTCAATCAGACTACACCGAGCAGCTCGTCGATTCGATAGTCGTATCTCTTGAGCTGCAAGTATGTGGCGTCAGCATCCAATGTCATCGTTGTCAGAAAGTTATTGACAACGATGACATTGCGAGGTTAGCGTGGACACATCGGTCAGCCGGGAACGGTTTCGGACCGGGCGGTTGGGTAAGGCGGCGGAGCAATCGGCCGCCTGGTGCGGCGGGACCTGTTCGCACGGATCTCCGATGACGTACCCATCCACCGAATTTCTGCACAAGAAGACTCAAAGGAAGCCCCGTGACCGTCCTTTATCAGATGTCCAACCCGATCCGGTCCTACGCGTGGGGCGACGTGTCCACGCTGGCGCAGCTCCAGGGGCGCGAGCCGTCCGGCGAACCGGAGGCCGAGCTGTGGGTGGGTGCCCACGTCAGCGGGCCGTCGACCATTCGGCGCGACGGCCGCGATGTTCCGGTCACCGAGGTACTGCCGCAGACGGTGGGGTCGGCCGGCGACGGGACCTTCCCGTTTCTGATGAAGATCCTGGCGATCGCAAAGCCGTTGTCACTGCAGGTTCACCCGACGGCAGAACAGGCCGCCGAGGGCTTCGACCGAGAGGATGCGGCCGGCATCGCGATCGACGCACCCGACCGCACCTTCCGGGACCGGTTCGGCAAGCCGGAGGTCGTCGTCGCGGTCACGCCGATGCTGATGCTCAACGGAGAACGTGATCGGGCACAGCTCGCTCGTGTGCAGCGTGAGTTCGGGTTCGCGTGGCTGCAGCAGGCGCTCGAGGAGTCGAGCGGGTCGGTCATCAAGACGGTGCTGTCGTGGCCCGCACGACGCTGGCAGCACGCGCTGGCCGAAACCCGCCGGGTACTCCAGGGTGCCGAGGTTTCCGAGAGTTCCGACCAGCTGCGTCGGGACGTCGTCGACGCCTACGCGACTCTTTTCGAGAGCTTTCCCGACGACCGTGGCGTGCTGGTCGCCCTCTGCATGCACCTGCTTCGGCTCGAGCCCGGCCAGGCCGTCGCGACCACGCCCGGCCAGCTTCACGCGTACCTGTCCGGCACCGCCATCGAGATCATGGACAACTCCGACAACGTGCTTCGCGCGGGCCTGACCCCCAAGCATGTCGATGTCGATGCCCTGATCACCGTCACCCGAGACCAGCAGGATCTGCCGACGTTGATGCGGCCGGTGCAGGTCGCCGACGGCATCACGGTCTACCGGTTATGGCGCGACGACATCGCCCTGTGCCGGGTAGATGTCGACGACCAGGTCGAGTTCTGTTCTCCCGGAGGGCTTTCTGTTGTGCTCGCGCTGTCCGGGGAACTGTGCGTCGCGACCGCCGAGCAGAGCCTTCCGTTGCGACAAGGGCACAGCCTGCTGTGCGTCGGTGAGCCTGCGGCGCTCACCATCACCGGCCATGGAGTCGCCTACATCGGTGTCGACATCGGTGTCGATCGGCTTCGCAGCTGTTCCGAGGCGAGGTGGTGACCAGTACAGATCGAGACGCGCACGCAGAGAACATGATCGACCCCGAACAACTTGCTCCGAAGCGTTGAGCCGAGCCACAACCCACGAAGGCAGACAATCACAATGAACGACATACCGAAGAAGATCCTCGCGATCACCGCGTGTCCCACTGGTATCGCGCATACCTACATGGCGGCCGAGAAGCTCACCGAAGCTGCAGAGGCCAAAGGGTATTCGATCCGCGTCGAGACCCATGGCTCGATCGGTGTCGAAAACGAGTTCACTCAGAAGGAGATCGACGACGCCGATGCGATCGTCATCGCCGCCGACAAGCAGATCGACACGTCCCGATTCGCAGGTAAAAGGCTGGTTCGTGCCCGGGTCTCCGAGGGCATCCACGACGGCGCAGGGCTGATCGACCGCGCCCTGGCGGCGGAACCGGCCGCTGGTGTCGCCACCCGCGCCGAGGCCACCGGCGAGCGCGAGTCGGTGCAGGCCACCATCTACAAAGTGCTGATGAACGGTGTGTCACACATGATTCCGTTCGTGGTCACCGGTGGTCTGATGATCGCCGTCGCGCTGTCGTTGGGGGGTACACCCACCGCAACCGGACTCAAGGTCGAGCCCGGAACCTTCTGGGACTCCGTTCTGCAGATCGGGACTCTGGCCTTCACCTTGATGGTTCCGATTCTGTCCGGCTACATCGCGTACGCCATCGCGGACCGCCCCGGGCTTGCTCCCGGCATGATCACGGGCATCATCGCGGTCACCGGGTCGCTATACGGATCCGAGTCCGGTGCAGGATTCATCGGCGGCATCATCACCGGCTTCCTGTCGGGGTATCTGGCATTGGCGCTCAAGAAGATACCGGTGCACAAGTACTTGGCGCCCATCATGCCGATCATCGTGATCCCGGTGGTCACCACGGTCACTGTGGGCTTGTCGTTCGTCTACATGTTCGGCGGGCCGATCGCTGCGGCGTACACCTCGCTCACCACTTTCCTGGAAGGTATGCAGGGCAGTGCCGCGATCGTGCTGGGTCTCGTCCTGGGCGCCATGATCAGCTTCGACATGGGTGGGCCGGTGAACAAGACCGCCTTCCTCTTCGCCGGCGGTCTCATCGCAAGCGGCAACGCAGCGCCGATGGGTATGGTCGCCGCGGCGATCGCGGTTCCTCCGCTCGGCATGGGTGTGGCCACGCTGATCCGCCGGGGCCTGTTTACCGAACAGGAACGCGAGTCCGGGATCGCGGCACTGTTCATGGGCTTCTTCGGTATCACCGAAGGCGCCATCCCGTTCGCTGCCGGCCGCCCGCTGCAGGTCATCCCGGCCAACATTGCCGGCGGTGCCGTCGCCGGAGCTTTGGCCGGTGTACTGGGAGTGACCGACCACGTGATGCACGGGGGGCCGATCGTCGCGGTACTCGGAGCGGTCGGTCGACCCTTGCTGTTCGTGGTCGCGATCGCCGCGGGCGTCGCCGTCACCGCGCTTCTGGCCGTGGTCTTCATCAAGCCCCGGAAGACGAAAACCGAAACGGCTGAAGCCATCTCCGAGGTGGACGGCGTCTCGGGCGCATCGAACTCGTCGGTGGGCGCCGCGGCGATCACCGAATCGACCCCCGTCTCGTCATCGTCGACCACTTCGTCGGGCGGTGTGACCCTCGTCGAGGCGCCACGCACCGAAACCGCGGCGAGCGAATCGTCGATCCGCGACTACCTCAACGTCGACACCGTGATCTTCGAGCCGGTTGCCACCGACCGCGACGGGTTGATCGCCGAATTGGCTCGACGCGGCCTGCAGACCGGGCAGGTGAGCGACGTCGACGCTGTCGTAGACAAGGCCATCGCCCGCGAGGCGCAGAGCAGTACCGGGGTCGGCATGGGCATCGCCATTCCGCACGCGAAGTCCGACGGTGCCAACTCGCCGATGGTGGCCTTCGCCCGGATGCCCGGTGGGATCGACTGGAGTTCACTCGATCGCAAGCCGGCGAACCTGATCTTTCTGATCAGTGTTCCGGAAGCGCAGGCGGGCACCGAACACCTGAAGATCCTCGCAGCCCTGTCCAGGGCCCTGGTCAAGAAGGAGTTCCGTACCGCCTTGCTCTCGGCCACGACGGAGCAGGAGATCGTCGATCTCTGTGCCGCCAACGTGCGCTGAGCACCAGCACAGCCGGGCCCCGCTCACCGCAAGGTGTGCGGGGCTCGGTCGATTCGGTTTGCGATCGGTGCCACCACCCGGCACCGATCGAAAGCAATTCGCCTGGTATCGCGTCGTGGCGGTAGCCTGGTTTCGGCTGCAATCCCGGTGCTGCAAAGACGGGCGATCGGGTGGGAGTCACCGGGAGCTACTTCCACTCGCGCCCGTACCAGCACATGAACGAACCCACCGTCGGGTGGCACCCACTAGAGTCATCACCGTGCGCGTACTCGTGATCGGCTCGGGCGGCCGCGAACATGCCCTGCTCCTCGGACTGTCCCAGGACCCCTCGGTGACCGAGCTGCACGTGGGACCCGGCAACGCCGGGACCTCGACGCTCGCCACCAACCATCCCGTCGATGTCGCGTCCTCGGAAGAGGTTGTGGCGCTGGCCAAGAAGGTCGAGGCCGACCTCGTCGTCATCGGGCCCGAAGTGCCGCTGGTGCTCGGCGTGGCCGACGCGCTGCGCGACGCGGGTTTCGCGACCTTCGGCCCGAGTGCGGCAGCCGCCCAGATCGAGGGCTCGAAGGCGTTCGCCAAGGACGTGATGGCGGCCGCGGGCGTCCGCACCGCCCACAGCGAGGTCGTCGACAATCCGGCCAAACTCGATGCGGCGCTGGATCGATTCGGTCCCACCTGGGTGGTCAAGGACGACGGACTCGCGGCCGGCAAGGGCGTGGTGGTCACCACCGATCGGGCGGTGGCCCGCGACCATGCCGCCGAATGCCTGGAAAGCGGGCACCCGGTGCTGCTGGAGAGCTTCCTCGACGGCCCGGAGGTGTCGCTGTTCAGCCTGGTCGACGGCACCACGGTGGTGCCGCTGATCCCCGCCCAGGATCACAAGCGCGTCGGGGACAACGACACCGGACCGAACACCGGAGGGATGGGCGCGTACACCCCGCTGCCGTGGCTGCCCGCGGAGATCACCCGGGCGATCGTCGACGACGTGGTGAAACCCGTTGCGGCCGAACTGGCCAAGCGTGGAACCCCGTTCTCCGGACTCCTCTACGCCGGTCTCGCGATCGGTCACGACGGACCCTCCGTCGTTGAATTCAACTGCCGCTTCGGTGATCCGGAAACCCAAGCCGTGCTCGCGCTGCTGAAATCGCCTCTGGGACAAGCGCTCAACGCGACCGCAACCGGCACCCTCGACGACCTGCCGCCGTTGGAATGGGAAGACGGTGCGGCCGTCACGGTCGTGATCGCCGCCGAGAACTACCCCGGCAAACCGCGCACCGGTGACGTCATCAGCGGTGCCGACGCGCAAGGGGTCCTCCACGCGGGGACCGCCCGCAACGCCGACGGCGATGTGGTGTCGGCCGGTGGACGGGTGCTGGCCGTGGTCGGCACCGGCGCCGACCTCGCCGAGGCCCGCGCACTGGCCTACGAGCGCATCGCCGGCATCAAGCTGGCCGGTTCACATCACCGCACCGACATCGGCAAGGCCGCACTCGAGGGCCGCATCAGCCTCTGAGGAGAATCTCAGCGGGCCAGATTGCGGCCCAGGAACTCGACGTGATCGGGCAGGACGCTGCGCCAGTACCGGTTGGTGTGGCCGCCGGCGGACGTGCCGAACGCTGCCGGCGGATGCAGACCGGCCGCCCATTGGCGCGTGTAGGTGAAGAACTGGTCGCTCGAGCCGATGGCGATCAGGAGGGGGATCTTGGCGAACGACTGTTGTTGCCCGAACAGCGAATTCGCTTCATAGTCCTCGAAGGAATCAAAGGCGCGGGGCGGGTAATTGCGCGGATCGGCCCACAGCGCGGGAGAGCTCACGCCGATCGCCGCCACCCGCGGGGCCCCGAGCAACGCCCCGATCCGCAGGGCCCCGTAGCCGCCCATCGACCAGCCGTACAGGCCGATGCGTTCGGTCGACAGGTCGAGCTCGTCGTTGGACGCCAGCATCGGCAGGAACTCGTCGAGCACCATCGCCGCCGCGTCGGTCCCGTCGAGTCGCGGGTGATAGTAGTTCCGGCCGGCTTCCGCGGATGCCAGCGCGAACGGCGGGTTGCCGGCGTCCACATAGGTCTGCAGCGCGCTCTGCATCTCCAGCTTCGACGAGAAGATGGATTCCTCGTTGGTGTTCAAGGCATGCAGCACGACGACCACGGGAAGGGTTCCGCTGACCCCGTTCGGACGCGACACCGCCCACTTGGTCTCGCGGCCGCCCATCTTGGCGGAGACGAAGCTCCCGGTGATCACCGGTGGGGCACCCGGGGTGCGAGCGGCGCCCGTTTCGGTTTCGGACGGCAGCTCGTCGTCGGCGGCATGGGTTTCCAGCTTGCGCGGCTCGACCGTCGTCGATTGCGCCGGCGAGCATGCGGCCAGGGCGCCGATCGTCGCGATCCCGATCCCGCCGGCCAGCACCGAACGACGACCGACCCGGCCGGGGCGATGCCCGGTCGGGTCGTCAGATGTCGGTTCCTGCGCGCCGCACGGTGATCCGGAGTGCTCGAATGTCATCGACCCACAGGGTACTGGCCATTGCGGTGCTGCCCGAACCCAACGCACCCCGCCGCACACAACTTGTGACCGATCTTGCAGCGCTCGCCGAAGGAGGCCGGTGTCAGTGCGTCTTTTCGGGCGACCCGTGTTTCGCGTTGCCGGAATGGCCCGGGCACCATTGCTCGGGTCGAACCGACGCCCGCACCTGTTCGATGTGCTCGCCGCAACCGGCCCAGGTGGTCTTACCGCAGACGCGGCATTGAGTGGGATAACACATGTCAGGCTGCTTCCTTCAAGTTGGGTGGACCGACGCGTGGCCGCTCCATCTGTACAAAGGCGGGGCTCGTGGCCATCGCGACCAGTCCGTCGAACAGACGGTCCGCCTCGTCTGGGGTCGGGATCTCGGTGAGTACCGGCCCGAAGTAGCCGCGGCCGTCGACGACGGTGATCGGGCTCCCGCCGGGCCCGCCGAGTGCCTCCTGGCTTCGCCGATGAGCGTCGGCGACGGCGTCATCCCAGCCGTCGTCGTCCATCGCGGTGGCCAGGTCCGGGTCCAGACCACAGTCGGACAGTGCGGCGCGCGCGACGTCGTCGGTCAAGGCCAGCCCTTCGGTGTGCAGGCGGCGGCCCAGCGCCATGTAGAGGTCCCGCATCGGACCGAGCGTTGCGGTGGCGGCGAACAGCCGGCCCGCTCGGCGCGAGGCCACCATCCGGTCGGCGTGTTCACCGGTCATCGCTGTGCCCTCGTTGAGGGTCGCGAGGCTCATCTGACGCCAGACCGGCCGAACACCGTGCCGTGGTGCGGTCCCGGCCAGCCAACGTGACGTCACCCAGCCGTACGGGCAGGCCGGATCGACGTAGATCTCCACCGTCGGAACGTGATTGGTCACCATGTCACCGGTTGGTGCGCGGGTAGTAGGCCGATCTGCCGGTCGATGCCGGGCGCGGGGTGGCCCGGGTCGTGATGGACCCGATCTGCATGGTTCCGTCCTCTCGGTGGATGTCAGGCGAGCGCGAGGAAGAGCTTCTCCAGCTGCTCCTCGGTCATGGGCTCGCCGCTGTCGGCCTCGTCGCCGGTGAGGCACTGCCGAAGTCCCGTCGCCACGATCTTGAAGCCCGCACGGTCGAGTGCGCGGGACACCGCGGCCAGCTGCGTGACGACGTCCTTACAGTCGCGTCCCTGCTCGATCATCGAGATCACCCCGGCCAGTTGGCCGTGTGCTCTGCGTAACCGGTTGAGCACCACGGTGATTGCTTCGTCATCTCCGACCATGTCAATCCCTCTTTTCCTGCGTCGATCACTCGCCACTATACCCTATGGGGTATCAGCGTGAATCAATGGCTGAACGAGATCCGCGGAAGGATGCGCTCGAGCCAGCGCGGCGTCCACCACGCGCCGTGGCCGGTGATGCGGAGCAACACGGGCAGCAGGATCAGCCTGATCAGCGTTGCGTCCAGCAGGACGGCCACGCCGAGGATAATACCCATCTCCTTGGGCGGAAGTGGTTGCGCCAGTGCGAAGGTGAAGAACACCGCGACCATCACCGCAGCCGCCGCGAAGATGATCCGGCCCGAATAGGTGAGGCCGTTGATCTGTGCGGTGACCGGATCGTCGGACTGTTCGTAATGCTCCTTCGCCGTGGCGAGCAGGAACACGGTGTAATCCATCGCGATCGCGAAGATCATCGCGAAGAAGAAGACCGGCCCCCAGCCGTCGAGGAATCCTTGCGGGTGGAAACCGAGCAGACCGGCACCGTGGCCATCCTGGAAGATGAGCTTCGCCACCCCGAACGCGGCGGCCGTCGAGAGGAGGCTCACGAGCGTGCCGAGCAGCGCGATCAGGGGTGCGCGCAGCGCGACCAGCAGCAGGAGGAAGCCGAGGGTGAGAATCACGCCGACGATGACGGGGAACCAGGTGTTCAGCGCATGTTGCAGGTCGAGGTTCTCGGCCGGAGCACCGCCGACGAGCGCGTCGGGCGGTAGGTCGGTGCGCAGCGTCGTGAGAATGTCGCCCATCCGTTGATCGGACGGATCGACGTTCGGAATGGCTTGCAGCATGACAAGATTCGAATCATCCTGCGCCACCTGCGGTGGCGTCACCATCGCGATGCCTTCGGATTTCGCGGCGATTGCCGCGGCCTGCGTGGCGTCCGATTGATCGACGACGATCTGCAGGGCGCCGGGTGCGCCGTCGCCCATCGCCTGCTGGACGACGCTGTAGCCCTGGCGGACCGGTGCATCGTCCGGGACGACGTTGATCGACGGCATGGCGACCTTCAGCCCGAGAACCGGCAACGCCAACAGGATCAGAATCGCCACCGAACCGACCGCGAACGGCCACGGATGCCGGTGCAGCAACTCACCCCACCTCGCGAACCGTGGCGAATGATGCTGCTGGCGCTTGGCCCACGGGAGCGAGCCCGCGTTGACCTTCGGCCCGAGCGCGGCCAGCACGGCGGGCAGCAACGTCATCGTCGCGGCGAGGACGAAAACGACGGCCAGCATGATGCCCACCGCCATCGTGCGCACCGCGGGTGCGGGGACCAGGAGCACGGCCGACAAGCTGACGAGAACCGTCAGTCCCGACAGCAGCACTGCTTTACCCGCCGTCTCCATCGTCTCGACGGCCGCATGCTGCGGTTCGTCGTGCAGCATCATCGCAGCGCGGAACCGGGACACCATGAAGAGCGCGTAGTCGATGCCGAGCGCCAAGGCGAACATCATGGCAAAGTTCATCGCCCACACCGAGATCGGGCTGATCGTGTTGAGGAGGACGAGGCCGCCGGCGGACGCGACGAGTCCGGCGATCGTCAGCAGCAGGGGCAGGCCGGCCGCCACCAGCGACCCGAACGCGACCACCATGATCGCCAGGGTGATCGGCCAGGAGAACATCTCGGCCTTGATCATCGCCTCGTGGTTGGCCTTGTTGAAATCGCTCCACAATGCCGATGCGCCGGTCGGGTACACCGCGATATCGTTGGTACCCAACGCTGTCAGCGCTTCCTTGTGGTCATCGACGGCCTTCACCATGTCGTCGGTGGAACCGTTGGCCCCGATCAGCACGATGCCGGTGTGTCCGTCGGCGCTGATCGTCGAATTGGGTTGGGGCGCCACGACCGCGGCGAACCGGGCGTCCGAGGCCGCGATCTGTTCGATGTCGTCGACGACCTGCTGGACTTGCGGACTCATGATCGGCGTCGAGTCGGAATGGATCACCACCTGCACGGCCGCAGACGAATTGCCGCCGAAATGTTCTTGCGCCAGTTGACGAACCGCGACCGACTCCGAACTGTTGGCCTGCCAGCCGGCGCCCGCGAGCGAGCTGAACACACTCGGTGCGACCGCACCCAGCCCGATCACCAGCAATGCCCAGATGCCGAACACCCAGCGGCGGTGGGTCGCCGTCCAGTGGCCCAGGTGGCCCATCGGGCCGATCCTCTTGCCGTGCTCCGGAGTGGTCTCCGGATTCGCGGTCGTCGTCACGTGTCCTCCTCATACCCATGGGGGTATCTGCGTCTCGGACGAAAAATACCCCATGGGGTATGAACGAGGCAACACGCGGGCTGTGTGCGGTGCGGGACATCGCTGGTCGACCGCGTTAGATCAGTGGATGTTTCGGGCTTCCGCGACCGCGCGTAGTCGATCGAACGAGTCGGCGATGACCTCGGTGAGGTCTCGATCGTTGTCGGCCGCCACCCATTCGGCAAAGGAGACCTTGAACACGGCGACCCCCGCCTCGGCCGCGAGCCGGGCGTCCACCGGACTCACGCCACGGGCCAGCAGGCGCGTGGTGAGGGCATCGGTGAGCGTCGCCATCTTCAGCAGCTCCCGTTCTTGCAGTTCGGGATTCGCGTCGATCACCGCCTGGCGTCGTCGCGACCATGGGAGTCGGTCGGTGAAGAAGGCCGTCGCCGCCGCCCGGATCGCCGTTCCGACGGCATCCAGTGGCGACAACTCGGCCGGGGCGTCGTCGAGTGCGTCGACCATCGCATGTTCCAAGGCGTGGCCACCGTCGAAGAGAACCTCGCGCTTGTCGCCGAAATGGCGGTAGAAGGTGCGTTCGGTCACGCCCGCCCGGGAGGCGATGTCGGCCACCGACGTGCTCTCGTAGCCGTGGTCGACAAACAGATCCAGCGCCGCCATCTGCAGGCGCATTCGCGAATCCGTCGGCCATCGTCCCATTTGTCGAGGATACGTGATGACAGATCCTGACATCAGGCGTACCGTAGTTCATGTCAGAATCTGACATCAACTACTTGAGGAGTGTCCATGCGGGTCTTCATCACCGGCGCGTCAGGTCACGTCGCCTCCGCCGTCATCCCGGATCTGCTCGACGCCGGACACCGGGTCGTCGGCCTCGCTCGTTCCGACGCGGCGGCGACAGCGGTCGCGGATCGTGGCGCGGAGGTCATCCGCGGCGATCTCACCGACCTCGACGTCCTCCGCACCGCCGCTGGCGAATCCGACGGCGTCATCCACCTCGCGTTCCGGCACGAGCTGATGCAGGTGGGCGACCTGGCGGGTGCCGCAGCGTCGGATCTCGCCGCCGTCCGTGCCATGGGCGAGGTGCTGGCCGGAACCGGAAAACCCATCGTCGGAACGTCGGGCACCTTGATGCTCGCGTTGATGGGGATCACCGATCGGCCCGGCACCGAGCGCGACGTGTTCGACGGCGGCTACCGGATCGACGCCGAGAACCTGATCATTGGGTTGGCCGACGAGGGAGTCCGGTCCTCGGTCGTCCGGTTGCCGCCGTCGGTGCACAGCGACCTCGATCACCACGGGTTCGTCCCGTCGTTGATCGGATTCGCCCGTGACAACGGCTTCGCCGGCTACCTCGGGGAAGGACACAACCGCTGGCCCGCGATGCACACGCGCGATGCCGCCCGTCTCTACCGTCTGGCGCTCGAATCGGCGCCCGGCGGCACCATCCTGCACGCGATCGGCGACGACGGGGTCGAGTTCCGGGACATCGCTGCGGCCATCGGACGCGGACTCGGAATACCCACGGCCACAGTCGAACCCGATGATGCATCACGCCGGTTCGGCTTCCTCGCGGGGTTCGTCGGGGCGGACAATCCGGTTAGTGCCGACATCACCCGAGAACTGGTGGGGTGGAAACCGGAGTATCCCGGACTGATCGAGGACATCGACGCGGGCCACTACTTCGGCTGAGGTCAGGGATGCCAGAACCCGGCGTGCACCTCGCGGGCGGCGGGCATGTCGAACGGCCCGCGCACGGTGGTCGGGTGGGCACCCCGGGCGAACACCTCGCGACACGGCAGCGCCAACGTGGGGTTGGCCGGATCGTCGCCGGTGAGTGAGCGCAGGTCGGCCTCGGCAAGGGCGAAAACGACCGTGGGGACACCCGCCCAGTAGATGGCCCCCGCACACATCGCGCACGGTTCGGTACTGGTGTACAAGATCATCTGGCGACGAGATTCCGGCGCGAACCGGGCGCCCGCATCGCGCACCAGATTGGTCTCCGCGTGGCCGGTCGGATCCGAGGCGGTGTTCACGCTGTTCTGCGCGGTCAACACGACGTCGCCGTTCTGGTCGACGAGCAAGGCGCCGAAGGGATGATCGCCGCGGGCGCGCGCCGCGGCGGCGAGATCGATGGCCCTGTGCAGGAAGTCCTCGTCGTCCATGAGGACATGGTTGCACCCCACGATCCCCGATTCCGTGACAGGACGGTCGCGTTTGGGAAAAAGCAGCACGTGGCGACCGGCGCCTTGGCAGCATGATTCCATGACATCGGCGGCGACCCCGAAAGGGCTTCGACGACGCTCTCGACTCATCGAGGCGGCCGGTGCATTGCTGCTCGAGGGCGGGTTCGACGCCGTCCGACATCGCGCCGTCGCCGAACGCGCACAGCTACCCCTGGCGTCGACGACCTACTACTTCGGGTCGCTCGAGGATCTGATGGGCGAGGCCGCCGGCTGCATCTGCCGCCACGACGAGGACGCGATCGCCGCGCGTTGTGAGGCGTTGCCCCGCAGGCGGCGCGGCGACTCGGCCACTGCGGATGCGCTCGCAGAGGTTTTCGTTGGTCCCGACACCACCATCGAGGAATTGGCCGCGCGCTACGAGATGATCGCGCTCGCCGCACGGTATCCGCGGCTGCGTGAGGTGGTCGTGGACCGGCGGCTCGCACTGTCGTCACGCCACGCGGATGTCCTCGACAAATCGGGGAGGATGGCCGACCCGGTCCACGTCGGCCAGCTGATCGCGTTGGAGGACGGCGCCGTCGTAGGCGCGTTGGGGCTGTCGCAGGTGACACCGTTCGCGGCTGCTCGCGACGCGTTGCATGATGTCATCGAGGTGCTTGCGCCGCGACAGTGACCGCGGGCATCGGGGGAGGTGGCGACGAGCCACACGAGACACGAGGGGGAGTCGGTGTCCAGAGTGGGGATTCGGGCAGCGGTGGGCGTCGCGATCGCGACGGTGATCGCCGGGTTCGCCGGCCAGGGCGATGCGCAGGCCGCACCGGCGGGTCCGGTCGATGCGGGAGTGCCGTTCTCGTCGGTCGTCTACGGCACCGGCTGTACCTACACGCTGTGGGTGCCGGTGAATTCGTCGGGGACCGTGACCTTCTGGGAACGACGACAGGGATTCCCGGAACGGATGATCGGCTCGGACGTGCCCGACGGCACCTCGGCCACCTTCACCTGGGTGCCACGCACCATCGGCGACCGGCTCGTCTACGCCAAACAGAACGGGATCACCGGTCCCGCCACGGTGATCAAGGTGCACCAGGGCTACGGTTCCGGGGGCGTGTGCTTCGCGCTCTGATCCGGGGCTGTCTCTACTCCGCCCCCTGAGGCGCTGGTGAGCGCCCGGGGCGTGGCATCACCCTCCGCTCCCTGAGGCGCTGGTGAGCGCCCGGGGCGTGGCGTCACCCTCCGCTCCCTGAGGAGCCCGCGAGCGTAGCGAGCGTGCGTCTCGAAGGGCCGCAACACACCACTACACTGTCCACGTGTCGAAGCCTGTCATCACCAACGTCCTGGCCAGCCGATATGCCTCCGCCGACCTCGCGGAGCTGTGGTCGCCACGTCACAAGATCGCGCTCGAGCGCCAGCTCTGGATCGCCGTGCTCAAAGCGCAGCGCGACCTCGGGATCGACGTGCCCGACGGCGCGATCGAGGACTACGAGCGGGTGGTCGACCAGATCGACCTCGACTCCATCGCCGACCGGGAGCGCGTCACCCGCCACGATGTGAAAGCCCGCATCGAGGAGTTCAACGCGCTGGCCGGGCACGAACAGATCCACAAGGGCATGACCAGCCGCGACCTCACCGAGAACGTCGAGCAGCTGCAGATCCTCCGCTCCCTGGAACACGTCCATGCGCACGGTGTCGCGGTGCTGGCCCGCATCGTCGACCGCGCCGCGCAGTATTCGTCGACCGTCATGGCCGGCCGCAGCCACAACGTGGCCGCACAGGCCACCACTCTGGGAAAGCGGTTCGCCAGCGCCGCCGACGAGCTGATGATCGCCCTCACCCGGCTTCGGGAACTCATCGACCGGTATCCGCTGCGCGGCATCAAGGGCCCGATGGGCACCTCCCAGGACATGCTCGACCTGCTCGGCGGTGACGCGGTCAAACTCGCCGATCTCGAGACCCGCGTCGCCGAGCACCTCGGATTTGCGCGCTCCCTGATCTCGGTCGGCCAGATCTATCCGCGGTCGCTGGATCACGATGTGGTCTCCGCGCTGGTGCAGACCGCGGCCGGGCCGTCGTCGCTGGCCCACACCATCCGGCTGATGGCCGGCCACGAGCTCGTCACCGAGGGCTTTCAACCCGGACAGGTCGGCAGCTCGGCGATGCCGCACAAGATGAACACCCGCAGTTGCGAGCGCGTCAACGGTCTTCAGGTGGTGCTGCGCGGGTACGGCTCGATGGCGGCCGAGCTTGCCGGTGCGCAGTGGAACGAAGGCGACGTGTTCTGCTCGGTCGTGCGCCGGGTCGCACTCCCGGACGCGTTCTTCGCCATCGACGGACTGATGGAGACGTTCCTGACCGTGCTCGCCGAATTCGGTGCCTACCCCGCGGTGATCGCGAACGAACTCGACCGCTACCTCCCGTTCCTCGCCACCACCAAGGTCCTGATGGCGTCGGTGCGCGCGGGCGTCGGCCGCGAGGCCGCGCACGAGGCGATCAAGGAGAACGCGGTCGCCGTGGCGCTCGCGATGCGCGAGGAGGGTCGCGAGCCCGACCTGCTCGACCGCCTGGTCGCCGACGACCGCATTCCGCTCGACCGAACCCAACTCGACGACGCACTCGCCGACAAGAAGGCGTTCGTCGGTGCCGCCGAGCAGCAGGTCGCCGACGTGATCGCCGCCGCGGAGCAGATCATCGAGCAGTATCCCGACGCAGCCAAGTACACGCCCGCGCCGATCCTCTGAGGAGCCTGCAAAGATTGGCTCCCTCAGGGACCTCCGAGGGCAATATCCCCTCGGTGGCCCTTCAAGGGGCTGATCTCAGTCGGTTGACCCTGCGGAGCGGTCGGCATGCCCAAGATTCCAATCCGGCAGCGCGACATCGCGGACCAGGCGCTTGACGGTGACCACATCCGGGAACCCGCCGTCGCGCTTGCGTTCCCACACCTGCTGGCCGTCGACGTCGATGTGGAACACGCCGCCGGTGCCGGGCACCAGGGTCACCGCGCCCAGTTCGGTACCAAAGGTGTTGAGCAGTTCACTCGCCATCCATGAGGCGCGCAGCAGCCAGTTGCATTGAGTGCAATACGTGATCGTGACGCGCGGGCCGGTCATGCGATGGAGCCTGTCATACCTCTAGTCTCGATGCCATGCGTCCCGAATTGTCCTCGTACCGGCATCTGGCCTCGGGCAAGGTGCGTGAGATCTATGAGATCGACGACGACACGCTGCTGATGGTCGCATCAGACCGCATCTCCGCCTACGACCACATCCTCACCCCGGAGATCCCCGACAAGGGCCGCATCCTGACCGCCATGAGCTTCTTCTGGTTCGACGAGCTCGGCGTGCCCAACCACCTCGCCGGTGGCCCGACCGACCATCGCATCCCCTCCGATTGTGTCGGCCGCTCGATGGTCGTGCACCGGCTCCCGATGGTGCAGGTGGAATGCGTCGCGCGCGGCTATCTCACCGGCTCCGGACTGATCGACTATCGCAGCACCGGCGCGGTGTGCGGGGTCGAGCTGCCCGCCGGGCTCGACGAGGCGAGCAAGTTGCCGGAACCGATCTTCACCCCGGCCACCAAGGCCGAGCTCGGCGATCACGACGAGAACATCAGTTTCGATCGCGTCGTGGCACTCGCGGGTGAAGACCTCGCGGAGAAGCTGCGATCAACCACCCTCGACATCTACGGCCGCGGGGCCGACATTGCCGCTGATCGGGGAATCATCCTGGCGGACACCAAGTTCGAGTTCGGACTCGGCGAAGAGGGCGAGTTGGTGCTCGCCGACGAGGTACTCACCCCGGACTCGTCCCGCTATTGGGAAGCCGCGACCTACCGGCCCGGTGAGGTGCAGCCGAGCTTCGACAAACAGATCGTGCGGAACTGGCTCACCGGACCCGAATCAGGCTGGGACCGCGCCGCCGACAATCCGCCCCCGCCGCTGCCGGATAGCGTCGTCGAACGCACTCGACAGCGATATATCGAGGCCTACGAATGGATTTCGCAGAATTCCTTCGCCGACTGGCCTGCCGAAGACTAGGAGTATCGCTGTGAGCGACGACGCCACCACCGCGTCCATCGAACCGACCGCGCCGGTCGCCAAGAAGGTCCCGACCGAGCGCACCCATCACGGCGACATCTTTGTCGACGACTATGAATGGTTGCGCGACAAGGACGATCCCGAGGTCATCGACTATCTGAAGGCACAAAATGCCTTCACCGAGGCGCACACCGCGCAACTCGACGGACTGCGCAAGCAGATCTTCGGCGAGATCAAAAGCCGCACACAGGAAACCGACATGTCGGTGCCGAGTCGGCGGGGTCGCTACTGGTACTACGCACGCACCGTCGAGGGCAAGCAGTACGCCATTCGGTGTCGCTGCCCGATTCGTGCCGACGACGACTGGACCCCACCGGAGGTTGCAGACGCCGGAATGCCCGGCGAGGAGATTCTGCTCGACGCCAATGCCGAGGCGGAGGGCCATGACTTCTTCAGCCTCGGCGCACTGACTGTCAGCGACAGCGGGGACTGGCTCGCCTACAGCACCGACGTCGTCGGCAACGAGCGGTACACGTTGCGGTTCAAGAACCTTCGGACCGGTGAACTGCTGGCCGACGAGATCGCCGACACGGCGGGCGGGGCGGTGTGGTCGGCCGACGCGAAACACGTCTTCTATCAGACCGTCGACGAGGCATGGCGCCCGGACACCGTGTGGCGACACGACATCGGTGCCGGCACCGACGACATCAAGGTCTTCCACGAACCCGACGAACGGTACTGGGTCGGGATGGGCTCCACCCGCAGCGACAAGTACCTGATGATCGGTGTCGGATCGAAGATCACATCCGAGTGCTACGTCTTGCCGGCCGACGACCCGACCGGCGAATTCCGCAGCATCGCACCGCGCGTCGAAGGCGTCGAGTACAACGTCGAACACACGGTGATCGGCGGCGACGACTATTTCGTCATCGTGCACAACGATATTCGGGATGGCGCGAAGGCAGAGAACTTCGCCATCGACATCGCACCCGTCGACGATCCGGCCGCCCGTCGCGAGCTCATCGGCCATGACACCGCACGCCGCATCGAGGATCTCGACGCATTCCGGGACTACCTCGTCCTGTCCTACCGGCGGGATGCGCTGCCCAAGATCGCCATCGCCGATCTGCGGCAGATCAACGGAATACCCACGGCCGCAGAGTTTCACGAGGTCACCTTCGACCAGGAACTGTACTCGGCAGGCCTCGGCGGCAACCCCGAATGGGTGACCCCGCGCCTACGCATCGGCTACACCAGCTTCATCGAACCCACCGAGGTGCTCGAACTCGACGTGGCAACCGGCGAACGGGTACTGCTGAAACGCCAAGCGGTTCTCGGCGGTTACGATCCGGACGACTACGTGCAGACCCGCGAATGGGCCGTCGCCGCCGATGGCACCCGGATTCCGCTGTCCATCGTGCGGCGCAAGGGTGTCGACGAGAACAAACCCGCGCCTCTGCTGCTCTACGGATACGGGTCGTACGAGGCGAGTATCGATCCGTCGTTCTCGGTGTCGCGGCTGTCGATGCTCGACCGCGGTGTTGTGTTCGTGCTCGCCCACATTCGCGGTGGCGGAGAAATGGGCCGCTACTGGTACGACAACGGCAAGACGCTCACCAAGAAGAACACCTTCACCGACTTCGTCGACTCGGCACGCTACCTGGTCGAGACCGACTGGACGACGCCGCGGCAGATGGTTGCCGAGGGCGGGTCGGCGGGCGGACTGCTCATGGGCGCGGTGGCCAACCTGGCACCCGAGCTCTTCAACGGCATCCTGGCGTCGGTACCGTTCGTCGACGCGCTCACGTCGATCTTGGATCCGTCGTTGCCGCTCACCGTGATCGAGTGGGACGAGTGGGGTAACCCGCTGCACGATCCCGAGGTCTACGCCTACATGAGGTCGTACTCGCCTTACGAGAACGTCGAGGCCAAACCGTACCCACCGATCCTCGCCGAGACCTCCCTGAACGACACCCGCGTGCTGTTCACCGAGGCGGCGAAATGGGTTGCGCGACTCCAGGAGAAGAGCACCTCCGGCAATCCCGTCCTGCTCAAGACCGAGATGTCGGCCGGCCACGGCGGCGTCAGTGGCCGTTACAAACAGTGGGAAGAGATCGCCTTCGAGATAGCGTGGATACTCCAGCAGACAGGTGCGGTGACCACGTAGTTCGACGCAACGCGCCCGGCACCGTGATTGGTGCCGGGCGCGTTGGCGTTTGCGGATCGTCTTCCGCTCGCGGGTGTTCTCCGCTCGTCGAGATGCCTTCCGCTCGCGGGTTATTCTCCGCTCGTCGAGCTTGTCGAGTCGTCAGTGCATGACGATCGGCGCGCGATCCATGTCCTCTTCGATCAGCGGGGACTCGATCTTCTTGCGGGGCAGGAACAGCGCCGGGATGAAGGTCACCGCAACCAGGATCGCCGCCACCACAAAGGTGTTGCCGAACGCCTCGGCCGCATGCTCAAAGGCCGACGGCGGCACCGGCATGCCCTGCAGTGCATCGGGATTGGTGTTGGAGACGATCGCGAGGCCCGCATCGGCGGTCGACTTCAGGTTCGAAGCCAGGATCACCGCGATGATGGCGGTACCGATCGACGACGCGGTCTGCTGGACCACATTCACCAGGGTCGATCCGTCGGGGACCTGCGAGTTCTTCAGCGTCGCAAGCGCGGCCGACATGATCGGCATCATCGTCATACCCATGCCGAGGCCCTGGACGAACAGGGCGCCGCACAGGATCCAGTACGACGTGTCCGCGCCGAGGAACACGAACGTGCCCATACCGAGGAAGATCAACACAATGCCGGCGAGAACGAACTTGCCCGGGCCGATCTTGTCGGTCATCTTGCCGGCGATCGGCATGGTCAGCATCGCACCAATACCCTGAGGTGCCAACAACAAACCGGCCGAGAGTGTTGTCGCGCCGCGCACGCCGATGAAGTACTGCGGGTAGAGCAGTGAGGCACCGAAGAACGCGATCATGAACAACGTCATGGCGATCACCGCGATCGAGAGTGTGCGGTTGCGGAACAGGCGCAGGTCGAGCAATGGATTCTTGCTACGCAATGCGTGCCAGATGAACGTGACGATCAGCACCGCGCCGACGATGGCCGGGATCAGCACCTTGGCCGAGATGAACGTGCCGGCCTCGGAGCTCGACGAGATGCCGTACAGGAACAGCGCGAGTCCCGGTGAGAGGAGCAGCAGTCCGACGATGTCGATGGTGGGTCGTGCGGTCGACTCGTCGTCGCGCAGCGCGAACCACGAGTAGATGATCGCGATGATCCCGATCGGCACGTTGATCAGGAACACCCAGTGCCACGAGGCCTTCTCGATGAGCAGACCGCCCAGGATCGGACCGCCGATGGGGCCGAGCAGCATCGGGATACCGAGCACCGCCATGACCGAGCCGACGCGTTCGGGACCGGCAGCCTTGGTCAGGATCATCATGCCGATGGGCATGAGCAGACCGCCGCCGAGACCCTGGATCACCCGGAAAGCGACCAGCGAACCGATGTTCCAGGCCAGCGCGCACATCGCGGAGCCCAGGACGAACAGCACCAGTGATGTCAGATAGACCTTCTTGGTACCGAAACGCGAGGCGGCCCATGAGGACAACGGGATGACCGCGGCCAGGGCCAGGGTGTAGCCGGTCATCGTCCAGGCGGCACCGGCGGCATCCGTGCCGAACTCCCGCTGGAAGGTGTTCTGCGCCACGGAGACGACGGTGACGTCGAGGATCGACATGATGGCGCCGAGCACGACGACGCCGGCGACGATCAGCACGTGCCGGTCGAGTTTGGTGTCCGGCGGGCCCGCGTGGGCGTGGGCCGGCGTTGACGAGGAGGCCATGATCCGACTTTCTGTGGGAGTTATTGGGCGTTGGTGGTTTCGGGGAGAGCGAGCCCGGCAAAGAAGTCGACGTCGCTGTCGACGATCGGGTTCAGGGCATCGCACAGCTGCGTGCGGATGTCGCCGGGGAGGCGCGAGACGAATGCTCGGATGAGGTCCTGCTTGATACTCAGCTGCGCGTCGACGATCGTGCGGCCCTCGTCGGTCAGCGTGACCCGCTTGACCCGGCGATCGGCGGTGTCCTCGCGCCGGTCGACGAGCTCGGCGCCGACGAGTTTGTCGACCGTCCGCCCGGTCGCGGCCAGCGACAGGTGGATCTGGTCGGCGATGTCGTTCACCGACATCGCTTCGGCTGCCGAATCATGGGCAGCGAGTGCGAACAGCACCCGCAGCTGTGAGAAGGTCAACTCGGTGGTCGCCAACGACTCCATGGTGTGTTGTTTGCCGAGGCAGGCGAGGCGATCCAGGAAGTCGATGAGCGTCGTGCAGGTCGACTCGACCGAGCCCGCATCCGCAACGGATGGGGGCATGATGGTTTGCTCGGCGAACGACACGAAGACAAAACTAACGCAGACGCAACTATTTCGACGACGCAAGTAATGGTGAGATCGGACATAGCGGGCGATGCGCGTGATCGTCGTCATATCGCAGGTCGAAGAGCCCCCGATGGGAGACAGGGCTCTGCGGCGTAGCTAGCGTCGTGGCATGAGCACAATCAAGGACATCCCCGTCAATGCGCTCGACGGCAGCGCCCTGAATCTCGCCGATTTCTCGGGTCCCCTGTTGGTGGTCAATGTCGCCAGCAAGTGCGGCCTCACACCCCAGTACACCGGACTCGAGGAGCTCGCGACGACCTACGGCGACCGCGGGCTCACCGTCGTCGGCATGCCCTGCAATCAGTTCATGGGCAGGAACCCGGCACCGCCGACGAGATCGCCACGTTCTGCTCGACCACCTACGGCGTCACCTTCCCGCTGCTCGAGAAGGCCGACGTCAAAGGCGACGACCAGCATCCGCTCTACTCGGCGCTCACGCAGGCCGCCGATGCCCGGGGCGAGGCCGGCGACGTGCAGTGGAACTTCGAGAAGTTCCTGGTCGACGCCGACGGCACCGTGGTGAACCGCTTCCGTCCCCGAACCGAACCGAACGACCCGGCCGTCATCTCGGCCATCGAAGCGGTCCTCTGACCCGTCGATTGGGCGTCGCTTCGCGTCGAGTGGGCGTCGCTTCGCGTTGACTGGGCGTCACTTCGCGTCGAGTGGGCGTCACTCGCGTTGGCTGGGCGTCGCTTCGCGTTGACTGGGCGTCTTGCCGCATTGGGTGGGCCATCGTCGGTCTCGGCCGGTGACCCACTGCAGGCTCAGTGCCCAGTCGACGGAATCCGGCGCTCGGTCGACAGATCGCGGTAGAAACGTCGACGGAACTGACGCCCAGTCGACGCAGGGGAGCACCCAGCGGACGGGAACTGCGCCGGTCGACGCAGAGGAGCGCCCAGTCGACGCAGAGGAGCGCCCAGTCGACGGATTGGAGCGCCCAGTCGACGGAGAGGCGCGCGCCCAGTGAATGCGAATCGGCGCCCGGTCGACGGAAAAGTGCGCCCGGTCGACGGGGAACGGCGCCCACTCGACGGCACCGGTCACCCGGTAAGGTGAGCGTGCAACAGCGCACCAGTGAGAACGGAGCAACTGCCCATGGCGCGAGTGGTGGTCGATGTGATGCCGAAGGCCGAGATCCTCGACCCGCAAGGGCAGGCGATCGTCGGTGCGTTGGGTCGGCTCGGGTTCTCCGGTATCGGCGACGTCCGGCAAGGCAAACGCTTCGAACTCGAGGTCGACGACTCGGTCGACGACGTGACGCTCGAGCGCATCGCCGAGGAACTCCTCACCAATACGGTGATCGAGAACTTCAACGTCTCCCGCGTCGCCGAGTAGGGCGCCGACGATGACAGCACGCATCGGGGTCATCACCTTCCCCGGCACCCTCGACGACGTCGACGCGGCCCGCGCGGTACGGATCGCCGGTGCCGAGGCGGTCGAACTCTGGCACGGCGACGCCGATCTCAAGGGTGTCGACGCGGTGATCGTGCCCGGCGGCTTCTCCTACGGCGACTATCTGCGCGCCGGTGCCATCGCGCGCTTCGCGCCGGTGATGGAGTCTGTCGTCGACGCCGCCGGCAAGGGGATGCCGGTGTTGGGGATCTGCAACGGCTTTCAGATCCTCTGTGAAGCCGGCCTGCTACCCGGCGCCCTCACCCGCAACGAGGGCCTGCATTTCATCTGCCGCGACGAATGGCTGAAGGTGGAGAACAACACCACCGCCTGGACCTCCCGCTTCGACCGCGGTGCCGAGATCCTCATCCCGCTCAAATCGGGCGAAGGTCGCTATGTCGCGCCACAACGCAAACTCGAGGAACTCGAGGGCGAGGGCCTGATCGTGTTCACCTACTCCGGCGGCAACCCGAACGGCTCGACTCTCGACATCGCCGGGATCGCGAGCCCGGACGGACGCGTCGTCGGACTCATGCCGCACCCGGAGCACGCCACCGAGGCCCTCACCGGACCCAGTGACGACGGCCTCGGACTGTTCTACTCGGCCATCGATTCCGTGCTGGCCAGCGCCTGACCCAGGAGCACAGATGACCTCGATCCTCATGGCGCTCATCGGGATCGCGATGCTCGTGCTGTGCGCTCTCGCCGTCCGGCAGCAATGGCATGTCGGACCCATCGCCCTCGCTGTCGCCGCGATCTGCCTCTGCCTCGCCTACGACTGCATCGTGGTCGCGATCGGCCGCCTGGTCGGGTACGGCGACACCCTCGAAGCGCTCAACGTGCCGCGCTTCTGGATTCATGCGATCGTCATCCCACCGATCATCCTGATCTACGGTGCGCTGGCGATCCGTCTCGGTCTGCACCAGGCCCGCGGCCGCAACCTGACCCTCGGCGCCGTCGCGTTGGTGGCCATGCTCATCCTGATCGGAGTCATCCAGGACGGCCTGCGCCTGCAGCTCGAGCCGGAAAACGCCGGAGACGCACTGCGATACGTGAACAGTGCCGCGAACGCCGCTTCGCTTCCGGCGATCATCACCGTCCTCGCACTGCTGATCATCGGCATGGCGACGATGCGCTATCTGCTCTACGTGTGGCTGATGGTCGGCGCGCTCGCGGTGTTCGTGACGTCGATCTTCGCGTCCTCGGTGCTCTGGCTCGGCGGCCTCGGCGAACTGGTGCTGATGGCCGCGCTTGTGTACACGTTGCAACGAGTCGGCGACAGGGAGTTGTCGACGACGGCACCGGAGACCGGAGAAGAAACGTGACGCTCGCGACCACCGCCACCGCAACCGGTTTGGGCGCATTCATCGACGCCTCGCCGTCCCCGTTCCACGTCTGCGCCACTGTCGCAGCAGAACTCGAGGCCACCGGCTACACCAGACTGCGGGAGGACGCGGAATGGTCCGCGCCGACCGGGCGTAACTACGTCATCCGTGGTGGGTCGATAATCGCCTGGGATTCCGGTGACGGCAACGCCTTCCGCATCGTCGGCGGACACACGGACAGCCCGAATCTGCGCCTCAAGCAACATCCGGACCGTACATCCGCCGGTGTCGGGATGGTCGCGCTCGAACCGTATGGGGGTGCCTGGCTGAACTCCTGGCTCGACCGGGATCTCGGCCTGTCCGGGCGACTCGCGTTCCGGTCCGGTGGGGCTGTCGATCATGTGCTGGTGCACGTCACCGAGCCGGTATTGCGCGTGCCGCAGTTGGCGATTCATCTCTCCGAGGATCGCAAGGGTGTCGCCCTCGACCCGCAACGCCATGTCGACGCGATCTGGTCGGTGGCGTCCGACGCCCCGGATGTGCTCGAGTGGACCGCCTCGTACGCCGGGATCGACCCGTCTGCACTCCTCGGCTGGGAGTTGATGACGCACGATGTCGCACAGTGTCGCCTGATCGGTGCGGAGAACGAATTACTCAGTGCCCCAAGGCTGGACAATCAGGGGACCTGCTATGCCGGGCTTCGGGCGCTGCTCGACGGCGAACCGTCGATCCACACCCGGGTACTCGCGCTGTTCGATCACGAAGAGGTCGGCAGCGGATCCGAACGGGGTGCCGCCTCGGATTTCCTGGCGACGATCATCGAGCGAATCGTTCTGGCGCGTGGCGGTTCCCGCGCCGACTATCTGCAAGCGATGGCGGCCAGCGTGTGCGTCTCCGGCGACATGGCGCATGCCACCCATCCCAATTACCCTGAGCGGCACGAGCCGTCGCATCGGATCACCATCAACGGCGGCCCGGTACTCAAGGTCAACCAGAATCTGCGCTACGCGTCGGACGCGGTGGGCGAGGCGATCTTCGCGGTCGCGTGCGACACCGCCGGTGTGCCGATGCAGCGCTACACCCATCGCGCCGATCTGCCGTGCGGGTCGACGATCGGCCCGATCACCGCGGCACGCACCGGCCTGACCACCATCGACGTCGGTGCCCCGCAGCTGGCCATGCACAGCGCGCGGGAGATGATGGGCGCAGCCGATGTGCCCATGTATTCGGCTGCGCTGCAGGCATTCCTGAGCGGGTCCTGAACGATCAGCGGGGCTTGAGGACGGTCAGCGAGGTGCCCTCGTGGACCACGATGAAGCCGTCGGTCACCGTGGTGGAACCGATCACCGACCGTGTCCACGCGATCCGCCCCTGCTCGGCATCGAACGCCGTGATCTGATTCGGGTTCGCGAACACCACCGTCGATCCCGATGATCCGACACAGGTCAGCTGGTCGATGTTCGCGTCCGGATTCTCGGGTGACGGGGGAGCGAGGCGGCCGACAGATGTCCCGTCCGCGAGCGTGTAGAACACGCGGGAACGGTCCTTGAGTGCGAACGCGACCTGTTCACCACACGGCTTGGTGTTCGCCTTGGAGAGCTCGGGGTCGGTGATCTGCCAGAGCGACTCGGCGCGTGCCGGGTCGCGGATCTCGTAGCGGCCCTGGGTTGTCTGGATCTGGCGTTCGCCCGTCCCGGTCAGCACGGGTAGCGTCGACGGCCCGGCCAGGACTTGCAGGCCTGCTGACACGTCCGTCGGTTTCCGGTCGACGGCGCCGTGCTCGACGGCGTACGTGGCAACCTTCTCGTGTCCGATCTCGTTGTGCTGCACGGTGATCCCACTACCGAATGCGGTGATCGTGCACTGAGTGCAGGACAGGCGATCGGCACCGGTACCCGGGTCGACGACGAACTGCGACCCGTCGCCGGTCGCGATGGTCAGCACCCCGTCGGGATGCGACGTCGCCTTCGCGGCCGCGGCGAACGTGCGGGACCAGATCTCCTCGCCCCCGGCGTCGTGCAGCGCCACCCGGTAACCGGCCTGATCGATCCGGAGGAAGTCGCGTCCCACCCCGACCACCTGGGCGGTGTCGTCGAGATCCGACGGTTGGGTGGGCGTGCCGTCGTCGTCGACGAGGTAGAACCCGTCCGGGACGCCGCCGAGTTTGACCGCGCAGCCCACGGTGCCGAGGTCGTTGATCGCGCACCCGCCGAGCCCTGCGACGACGGGCTGGTGCCATATCGGCTTGCCGGTCGCGCGTTCGACCAGCAGGAACGCGCGGCCGAGCCCCGACGGGTAGGCGATGAGCCACCGGTCCTGCCAGGAGTCCACGACGTCGATGCCGGCGTCGGTGCGGTAGCCCGGCAGGGTGTCGCTCGACACGGTCCAGGCGACGCCGGGTTCGGTGTCGTAGGTGCGCAGGCGCCCGTCGCTGAAGGATGCCGGAGAGCCGGACCCGCCGATCGCCAGCACCGCCCCGACCGAACCCACCATCACGGCGACCAACACCATGGTGACGGTGCCGATGCCAAACGGGAGCCGGCGGGCGATACCGGCGCGTGACGAGCGGGCAGACATGGCACTCAGTGAATCATGCGTGCGTCGTCGCCGATGCGACGGAGTCGCCGGAATGTTCCAAGCGGTAGGCGGCGGGGCTCAGTCCGCGTTGACGTTTGAAAGCCGCGCTGAATGCGAACGGCGTCGAGTAGCCGACCTGACGGGAGATGGCGCCGAGGGATCGTGTCCGGTCGGTGAGGAGGTCCGCGGCCACCGACATGCGCCACGAGGTGAGGTAGGCCATGGGCGGTTCGCCGACGAGTTCGGTGAACCGGCGGGCCAGCACCGCGCGAGATACCCCGGTCGCGGTGGCCAGCGACGCGACGGTCCACCCCCGTGCCGTGTCGTTGTGCATGAGCCGCAAGGCATGGCCGACAACCGGGTCCGAGTGCGCCCGATACCAGTCGGCGGCACGCACGGTCCCGGATTCCATCGACTCACGGAGTGCGGTGATCAGCAGCAGGTCGAGCAGGCGGTTGAGGACCGCCTCCTGACCCGGTACGTCTCGGACGATCTCGGTCCCCATCAAGCCCACCAACGGGTTACCCGGCAGGGACACGGTGGTGATGCGATCGAGGGCGTCGAGCAATCGTGCGCTCACCTCGCCGGTCCCATAGGTGCCGACGAGCAGGATTGCGTCGGCCGTGCTGTCGTCGGGGCAGTTGCCCCACGAGCGCACCCCGAACCCCATATCGTCGGCGACACTGTGGGTTCCGGTGGGGTCGAAGCAATCGCCGTCGGCGTCGATGCGCGCCACCCACTCGTGTGCGGGGTCGTCGGCGATCGTGTACGGGTGGGTACCGCGGATCACCGCGACGTCGCCCGTTGAAAGTGATTGCCGCGCACCGTCGTCGTAGGTCAGGATCGATGTCCCGCGTGCCACCGTCAGCACGGTCAGCGCAGCGGTGTCCTCGATCCGCACCGACCACGGTGAGCGCATCACCATCCGCAGCAACATCGGCGTCTGGGCACGCGGGCCGTCGAGCAGACTGCCGAGGGCATCCATGGGCACGACTCTACGCGACGACGAGACGATTGCGTATGAATTCAAGCGCTTTGCCCATGGATCGTCTCGCCGATGTGGAGTGCACTGAAGCCATGAGCCCCTCACACGCCACCACGGTATCCGCCCACGTGACAGCCCATTCGAGACGCATAACGGGTCTTCCCGCAAGGGAATTCACCGATCTGACGGTGTCCGCGTGGGTCGTCGGAGCGGCCCGATGAGCGGCGTTCGCGACCTCGTCATCGTGGTGGCGCTCACCGCCATCGGCCTTGTCGCCGGCCTGCTGTCCGCGTTCGCGTACTCCGTGATGCCGGGATTGCAGCGGGTCGGGGCTCAGGTCGCGGTCCCGGCGATGCAGCGCATCAACGTCGCCATCCTGAATCCCGCCTTCGGCCTTATTGTGTTCTGCAGCATCGTATTCGGCATCCTGAGCGTCGTGCTCTGTTGGGGAGAGCCGGGTCGTTGGTGGCTCGTTGCCGGGCTGGCGCTCTATCTGGGCGCGGTGCTGATCACCGGGCTGGTCAACGTCCCCCTCAACGACCGTCTGGCCGCTGCCGGCACGGTCTCGCCGGCCGACGCACCCACGGTGTGGACCGATTTCGTCGAACCGTGGTTGCGCTGGAACATCATTCGGGCGGTCGCTGCGGTGGCGGCGTTCGTCGCGATGGTCGTCGGCCTCCTGCGGTGACCCTCAGTCGGTGATCAGACCGCCCCGCAGAACCTCGATGACCGGGATCGCGGGGCGTCCGAGCAGGTCGACGAGATCGGTGCTGGTCGCGTCGAGCGCGCCGACCGCCACGCCCGCATCGGAATTGGCGAGCACGCCGGCCATCGGAGCGGGAATGCCGGCCTGGGTCAGCGCCGCAGCGTAATCGGCTTCCGGAAGGTCCTGGTAACGCACGGGTTTTCCGCTGACCTCGGTGAGCAGGGCGGCGAGGTCGTCGTAGGTCAGGTGCTCGGAACCGGCGAGTTCGAAGACCGCGCCGGGTGTGCCGGAGATCAATGCCACGGCAGCGGCCTCCGCGTAGTCGGCGCGCGCGGCCGGTGCCGTCCTGCCGTCCCGCGCGGCGCCGTAGAGCACGCCGCCGTCGATCGCGGCCGGTGCTGCGGCCAGATAGTTCTCGGTGTACCAGCCGTTGCGCAGCAACAGGAACGGGATGCCGCTGTCGGCGAGGAGCTTCTCGGTGGCGACATGCTCGGTGGCCAAGGTCAGTGGCGACGAGTCGGCACGCAGCAGGCTGGTGTAGGCGATGAGGCCGACACCGGCCGTCCTGGCCGCTTCGATCACGTTGGTGTGCTGGTCAATTCGCTGACCGACCGTCGGGCTCGACACCAGCAGCAGCTTGTCGACGCCGGCCAGGGCCTCGGCGAGGCCGGCACGATCGCCGTAGTCGGCAACCCGGATCTGTACTCCGGCACTGCGCAGGTCCTGCGCCTTCTCCGGGTTCCGGACGATGGCGACGACGTCGGTGGGTGCGACGCCTCGTTCGATCAGTGCGCGCACAGCGCTCCCGCCGAGTCCGCCGGTGGCGCCTGTTACCGCATAGGTGGTCATGTTCCGCTCCTTCGTCTCACTGGGTGATTCTCCTACAGCATGCACTTACTATTCGTATAGTGCAACTGTGATGGTAAGCACTAGCTGTCGGGTTGGCCTAGAATGGCGGCATGTCCGCTCCGCAAGAGATCCCGACGTCGCCCGGCGAGATCTCGGATACCTCACTCGAGGCCGATGTCTTCGCCCGCGATTGCCAGTCGCGCGACGTGCTGCAGAACGTCACGAGTCGATGGGGCCTGCTGGCGCTGGCGGCCCTGGGGGAGGGCGACCAGCGATTCAGTGCGCTCCGCCGCCGGGTCGAAGGCGTCAGTGAACGCATGCTGTCGGTCACCCTGCAGCAACTCGAACGTGATGGATTCGTGAATAGAACTGTGCTACAGGCGATTCCGCCGCGAGTCGAGTACTCGTTGACAGACCTCGGAGCCGAGGTGGCCCACCGGCTGACCGACATCATCGAATTCGTCGAAGCCAGCGTGCCCGACGTGGCTCGGGCGCGTGTCGCCTACGACGACACGCACCCGAAGAAGGTGAAGTAGATCAGAACAACTGGCCCAGGTAGAACTGCGCACCCTGATCGTCGGCGCACAGCGCCATGATCCCGTACGCCTGGTGCTCCGGGTCGGCAACGACCCGCCCACCTGCCGCACGAACCCGCTCGACGGCGGCATCCATGTCCGCGACATTCCACATCGGCACCGACGCCGGGGTTTCCGCTCCTCCGGCGATGCCCACCTGCGGGCGCACTTCGTCGACCTCCCAGCCGTCATCGATGCGGCCGCCGTGGAAGGTCCAGCCCAGGGCGGCGCCGTAGAACGCGCGGAATCGGGCGCTGTCAGCGGTATGCACCGTGAGATAGGACATTTCGCCGACCCCCCGGGGATGCTGATCCGGGCGCGGGGTACCAGGTTCGGCGACGTGCACCGAGAACGCGACTCCTTGATCGTCGACGCAATCGATCACGCGGACGGCATCGCGGGCCACAGAGCTCACATCGCCGGCCTGTCCGCCGGCCGCGATCACCGCCTCGCGGGCGGCACTGAAATCGTCGACCGCATAGACGCAGTAGATCGAGCCCGGCTCTCCGTAGCCCGGGGTGTCCGAAAGGCCCAGGCGGTGACCGAGATTCGTGACCTGCCGACTGTCCGGATCGTACTGCCATCCGAGCACCGCGCCGTAGAACCGTGCGGCGCGCTCGGTGCTCGGCGTCTGTAGTGACATGTAGACGATGTCGCCCTGCCGGATTCCCGTGGCCGCCTCCGGTGCGCCCGCGACGATCTTCGATGGGCCCGTCAGCATCCACCGGTGGCCGAACGGGTCGACGATGGTGCCGGTTCGATGTCCATATCCCTCATAGGGTTCCCGCGTCACGGCCGCGCCGCCGCGCTCGGCGGTGGCCACGGCGACGTCCGTGTCGGCGACGGCCATCATCAGACTCACCGAGACGTGTCCCGGCGTCGGTGCCGTGAGGCCCATGTCGGGGAACTCGTCGGCGAGATAGATGACACCGTCGCCCATTTCGAGTTCCGCATGGCCGATGCGTCCGTCGTCCATGACGATCGGCTCTCCGCGCAGCCGGGCGCCGAGATGCTCGCGATACCAGTCGATGGCCTCATGGGCACCGGCGATCACGAGGTAGGGCAGTGCGCCGGGCCGTTCCACCGTCGGTGTCTCGGCTTCAGGCGTCTCGGCGGGCGTGGTGGCTTCGGGGGCGGTGGCAATTGTGGTGCCGCTCATGACAACTCCTTCGGGTAGGGTCGCGCCGCGTTCGAGCCGATCACGCAGCGCGCGGGCGAACTCGGGGTCGGGTGCGACCGGATCGGACCAGCCGGGGGCGTCGACGGCACGCAGCGCGGTGAACGGATCGGGTGGCGTTGCGCCACTGCCGAATTCGGTGGTGTTGTGCTCGCTCATGCGTGACCTCCCTTCCCGGCGGGCTGGGTTTCGGTTTCCGGGTAGGCGGCGCGGAAGGCGCGCTTGGCCCGGGTGAGCAGCGCCTCGGTGGCGCCGACGGTGCGGTCCAGGATCTCCGCGCAGTCCCCGACGGGCAGATCGTCGACATAGCGAAGCGTCAACGCCGCCCGATGCGTCGGCGAGAGCTGCGCCAGCGTGTAGTGCGCCAGCATCCGATCCAGGTGGACGTCCCATGCATCGTCACCCACCGACTCCGGCAGCTCCTCGACCGGTTCCGGTGTCCGCTGCATCGCACGCCAGTGGTCGGCCAGCTTGTGCCGTGCCACCCCGATCAACCACGGCGTGGTCGGCTGTGCCTCCTCGTCGCGGCGGACCGTGTCCATCGCGGCCAGAAAGGTCTCCGACGTCACGTCCTCGGCGACGCGGCGGTCCGCACATCGGCGCAGCACATAGCCGTACACCGCCGGCAGTGCATCGTCGTACACCGCCAGCAAGGCCGCTGCTCCGCCACCCGGCGGGGCCGACTGTTCGCCGCTCACACCTACATCGTCGTTCGTGGCGGGTGTTTTCCGACGGGCTCGCGAAAGATTGTCCAAAGCCGATGAGTCCCGACCCCGAGCGCGGTCTACCCCCACATGGCCACCGCAACGATTTCCTCCATGCTCCTGTCCACCGACTACCCGCAGCGCCTTGCCGACTGGTACGCGGCCGCGTTCGACGCGAAAGTCGAGTCGACACCCGGCGACGACGGCTATCGCGTCGTCAATCTGGACGGCTTCTATCTCATGTTCGACAGCCGCGACGACGTGACGGGAGCGAACACCGGCGGGGCGCGGATGATCCTCAATGTCGAGGTCGACGACCCGGAGGCCACCGCCCGGCGCCTCGACGATCTCGGCGCGGAGTGGGTCAGCCCGCTCGAGAACCGGGACGGCAACCTCTTCGGCACCGTGTGTGACCCCGACGGCAACTGGCTGCAGATCCTGCGCCTGTCCGACGAGCACGAGGCGCAGATGTCCGGGCCGGAATCTCCGTTCAGCGGGTTCGCCGTCCGCGACATCGAGGCCGCGGCGGACTTCTACCGCGACGTGCTCGGCATGCGGGTGCTGCGCTTCGACATGGGCATCCTCGGCATCCGGATCAACCGTCAGACAACGGTGCTGGTCTACCCGAAACCGGACCATGAACCGGCGAACTTCACCATCCTCAATCTCCCCGTGGACGACCTCGAGCAGACGGTCGACGACCTCACCGCCAAGGGCGTCGAGTTCGTCCGATACGACGGTTTCGACCACGACGATCGCGGCATCGCACGCGGGCACGGTCACGGACCGGATATCGCCTGGTTGCGCGACCCTTCCGGCAATGTGATCGCGGTGCTCGCCAAATAGCCGATCGCCGCCTCGTTCGCTCTCGGCGTAGCGGCACCGGAACACCGCGCCGACGTGCGCGGTTGTACCCCGCAGAACCCCACCGTCGTCGTCTGCTGAATCGATTCGGACGACCATTAACTGCAGGTGCACGGATGGCGACCACTACAGTGGAGGCAAGGCTGGTCGTCACATCCGACACCGCTGCAGCTGTCTCGACGGCCGGGGCGCTAGCTATGTGAGGGAGAACAATGTTCGAACGGTTCACCGACCGCGCACGCCGGGTTGTCGTCCTGGCGCAGGAAGAAGCGCGGATGCTCAATCACAACTACATCGGCACCGAGCACATCCTCCTGGGTCTGATCCACGAGGGTGAGGGTGTCGCGGCCAAGGCGCTCGAATCGCTGGGGATTTCCCTGGAAGGTGTCCGCAGCCAGGTCGAGGAGATCATCGGCCAGGGCCAGCAGGCCCCCTCGGGTCACATCCCCTTCACCCCGCGCGCCAAGAAGGTGCTGGAGCTGTCGCTGCGCGAGGCACTGCAGCTCGGCCACAACTACATCGGCACCGAGCACATCCTGCTCGGCCTCATCCGTGAGGGCGAGGGTGTCGCGGCGCAGGTGCTCGTCAAGCTCGGCGCCGACCTCAACCGCGTCCGCCAGCAGGTGATCCAGCTGCTCTCCGGCTACCAGGGCAAGGAGCCGCAGGAGGCCGGAACCGGCGGCCGAACCAGCGAGGCAGGCACCCCGTCGACCTCTCTCGTGCTCGACCAGTTCGGCAGAAATCTGACCGCCGCGGCCGGCGAGGGCAAACTCGACCCGGTCATCGGCCGGGAGAAGGAAATCGAGCGGGTCATGCAGGTGCTGAGCCGCCGCACCAAGAACAACCCGGTCCTCATCGGCGAGCCCGGTGTCGGCAAGACGGCCGTCGTCGAGGGCCTCGCGCAGGCCATCGTCAACGGCCAGGTCCCCGAGACGCTCAAGGACAAGCAGCTCTACACCCTCGACCTCGGTTCGCTGGTCGCGGGTAGCCGCTACCGCGGTGACTTCGAGGAACGCCTCAAGAAGGTGCTCAAGGAGATCAACACCCGCGGCGACATCATCCTGTTCATCGACGAGCTGCACACCCTCGTGGGTGCCGGTGCCGCCGAGGGCGCGATCGACGCCGCCAGCATCCTCAAGCCGAAGCTGGCCCGCGGTGAACTGCAGACCATCGGCGCGACGACCCTCGACGAGTACCGCAAGTACATCGAGAAGGACGCCGCCCTCGAGCGCCGCTTCCAGCCGGTGCAGGTCGGGGAGCCGTCGGTGGAACACACCATCGAGATCCTCAAGGGTCTGCGTGACCGCTACGAGAGCCACCACCGGGTGTCCATCACCGACGGTGCCCTCGTCGCCGCGGCCACGCTCGCCGACCGCTACATCAACGACCGCTTCCTGCCGGACAAGGCGATCGACCTCATCGACGAGGCCGGTGCGCGCATGCGCATCCGCCGGATGACCGCGCCGCCAGATCTCCGCGACTTCGACGAGCGCATCGCCGATGCCCGCAAGGAGAAGGAATCGGCGATCGACGCGCAGGACTTCGAGAAGGCCGCCAGCCTCCGCGACAAGGAGAAGACCCTCGTCGCTGAGCGTGCCGAGCGCGAAAAGCAGTGGCGCAGTGGCGATATGGATGTCGTTGCCGAGGTTGACGACGAGCAGATCGCCGAGGTGCTCGGCAACTGGACCGGCATCCCGGTGTTCAAGCTGACCGAGGAGGAGACCACCCGTCTGCTCCGTATGGAGGAGGAGCTGCACAAGCGGATCATCGGCCAGGAGGATGCGGTCAAGGCCGTCTCCAAGGCGATCCGCCGCACCCGCGCCGGCCTGAAGGATCCGAAGCGTCCGTCGGGTTCGTTCATCTTCGCCGGCCCGTCCGGCGTCGGAAAGACCGAGCTCTCCAAGGCGCTCGCGAACTTCCTGTTCGGTGAGGACGACGCCCTGATCCAGATCGACATGGGCGAGTTCCACGACCGGTTCACCGCGTCGCGTCTGTTCGGTGCGCCTCCCGGCTATGTCGGCTACGAGGAGGGCGGCCAGCTCACGGAGAAGGTGCGCCGCAAGCCGTTCTCCGTCGTCCTGTTCGACGAGATCGAGAAGGCCCACTCGGAGATCTACAACACGCTGCTTCAGGTCCTCGAGGACGGCCGCCTGACCGACGGTCAGGGTCGCACGGTCGACTTCAAGAACACCGTGCTCATCTTCACCTCCAACCTCGGTACCTCCGACATCTCGAAGGCCGTGGGGCTGGGCTTCAGCAGGGGCGACGACTCGAAGTCCAACTACGAGCGCATGAAGATGAAGGTCAACGACGAGCTCAAGAAGCACTTCCGGCCCGAGTTCCTCAACCGCATCGACGACGTCATCGTCTTCCACCAGTTGACGCAGCAGGAGATCATCCAGATGGTCGACCTGATGATCGCCCGCGTCGAGGCGCAGTTGAAGAACAAGGACATGGCCATCGAGCTCACCGAGAAGGCCAAGAACCTGCTGGCCAGGCGCGGTTTCGACCCCGTCCTCGGTGCCCGCCCGCTGCGTCGGACCATCCAGCGCGAGATCGAGGATCAGCTCTCGGAGAAGATCCTGTTCAACGAACTGACCCCGGGTCAGATCGTGCTGGTCGACGTCGAGGGCTGGGACGGCGAAGGCGACGGTGAAGATGCCAAGTTCACCTTCGTCGGCTCGGAGAAGCCGCGTCCGGTGCCCGACGCCCCGGTCGTGCTCAGCAGCAAGGCCGGCGAGTCCGACGTGAGCTGAGCCCGGATCGCTCCACAACGGCGGTGCCACCCTCGGGTGGCACCGCCGTTGTCGTGTCCGTGGGCGGCGTCGCGCGGCAGGCCGGGAGACACCTTCTCGTGTCCGATCTGACAGCTTTTCCGTGACCTCTACCACTGAATTGGCCGCTGGTCGGGGTTACTCACCCGTAACCTGCGCTTTCCTGTCTACCCTTGCCATACCCGCTGGCATGGTCGTGAGTCTGTCTCGATCGGACCTCGCATGCCGGGGATTCTGTACGCCGAATAGATCCGGCGCAGATGTGGACACGGCACCACCAGGTGTCGAGTGAATAGTCGCGTCGGGCCCATGACCTAACTGCGTCGTGCGAAGTGGAAGGAATCGACGGTTTGTTTCGTCGCATTGTGATCGTCAACCGAGGTGAGGCCGCGGTCCGCCTCATCAACGCTGTCCGAGACCTGTCGGCCCAGACCGGGCAGACCATCGAGACCGTTGCGTTGTTCACCGATGTGGAGCGCAACGCCACGTTCGTTCGCGAGGCGGACATCACCTACGACCTCGGCCCCGCGTCCGCGCGGCCGTACCTCGATCTGGCCGTCCTCGAGAAGGCGATGCTCGCCACCGGCGCCGACGCGGCGTGGGTGGGTTGGGGCTTCGTCGCCGAGGACCCCAACTTCGCGGACCTCTGCGACAAGCTCGGCATCACCTTCGTCGGCCCGAGCGCCGAGGCCATGCTCAAACTCGGCGACAAGATCGGCGCCAAGCTGATCGCCGAAGAAGCGGGCGTGCCCGTCGCGCCGTGGAGCCGCGGTTCCGTCGACACCATCGACGAGGCGCTCGCGTCGGCGTCCGAGGTCGGCTACCCGCTGATGCTCAAGGCGTCCGCGGGTGGCGGTGGCCGTGGCATCCGCAAGATCACCAGCCCCGACGACCTCACCGATGCCTTCGAGCGCACGCGTGACGAAGCCCAACGCGCGTTCGGCAACGGCGCACTGTTCCTGGAACGACTCGTCACCGGTGCCCGGCACGTCGAGGTCCAGGTCATCGCCGACGGCCAGGGCACCGCGTGGGCGCTCGGTGTGCGCGACTGCTCGGTGCAGCGCCGCAACCAGAAGGTCATCGAGGAATCCGCGTCGCCGGTGCTGCCGGCGGCCAAGGTGACCGAACTGAAGGAGTCGGCCGAGCGCCTCGCGATCGCCGTCGGCTACCGCGGCGCGGCCACCGTCGAGTTCCTGTACCACCCGGGTGAGCAGCTCCTCGCGTTCCTCGAGGTCAACACCCGTCTGCAGGTCGAGCACCCGATCACCGAATACACCACCGGTTTCGACCTCGTCCGCGCCCAGCTGCACGTCGCTTCCGGCGGCAAGCTCAAAGGGAAACCGCCCGTCGAGCGTGGCCACGCGATCGAGGCGCGACTCAACGCCGAAGACCCCGACCGCGACTTCGCGCCGGCGCCCGGCGTCATCTCCCACCTCGACCTGCCCTCCGGACCGAGCATCCGCGTCGACACCGGATACAGCGAGGGCGACACCATCCCCGCCGACTTCGACTCGATGGTCGCCAAGATCATCGCCTACGGTCGGGACCGCGACGAGGCGCTGGGCCGGCTCCGTCGGGCCATGACCCAGACCAAGGTCATCATCGCCGGCGGCGCCACCAACAAGAGCTTCATCCTCGAACTGCTCGATCAGCCCGAGGTGATCGACGGCAGCGCCGACACCGGATGGATCGACCGGGTTCGCGGTGAGGGCCGCCTGATATCGCACAGGCATTCGTCCATCGCGCTCGCGGTCGCCGCGATCGACACCTACGAGGCCGACGAAGAGGCCGAGCGCGAGCGACTGCTCACCACCGCTTTCGGTGGGCGCCCGCAGGTGCGCCACGACAGCGGACAGCCGATCGACTTCAAGCTCGGCGGCGTCAGCTATCGCGTCCGGGTCGCGCGCATCGGTGCGCACCGTTTCCGCATCGGCTTCGAATCGGGCACCGAGACCGCCACGGCCGACGCCGACCTCGAGCGTTTCGACGACCACACGGGCCAGATCACCGTCAACGGAACCCGGTACCGCCTGGTCACCGGCACCCACGGACCCGTCCATCTCGTCGATGTCGACGGCGTTGCGCACCGCGTGAGCCGCGACGAAGGCGGCGTGCTGCGTTCGCCGGCACCCGCGCTCGTCGTCGCCACCCCGCTGCAGGTCGGTGACGTCGTCGAGAGCGGTGCGCCCGTCATCGTGCTGGAGAGCATGAAGATGGAGACCGTGCTGCGGGCACCCTTCAAGGCGCGCCTCAAGGAATGTGCGGTGACCGTCGGCACGAGTGTCGAGGCGGGTGCTCCGCTGCTCCGGCTCGAGCCCCTGGCCGACGAGACCGAGGATGCCGAGGGCGAGGCCGCCGAGGAGACGTCGGTGGAGTTCGACCTGCCCGCCGCGCCCACCGAGGTCTCGGGCGACGATCGGATCGCCCGTGGCATCGAGGATTTGCGCAGTCTGCTGCTCGGGTTCGACGTCGATCCCCAGGACGATCGTCGGGTGCTCGACGACCACCTCGCCGCCCGTCGGATCAGCAATTCCCGCCGCCCGGTGGCCGAGGAGATCGAACTGCTCGACGTGTTCGCCGATCTCGCCGAACTCAGCCACAACCGGCCGGTCGGGGACACCAGCGACGACGACGAGAACACCCGCAGTCCTCGCGAGTTCTTCCACGTGTATCTGCAGAGCCTCGATATCGAGCGCGCCGGTCTGCCGGCCTCGTACGAGGCCAAGCTCGCGAAAGCCGTTGGGCGCTACGGTATTTCCGACCTCGAGCGGACCGAGGAGCTCGAGGCCGCGGTCTTCCGCATCTTCCTGGCCCAGCAGCGTCTCGCCGACAGCGCCGCGGTTGTCACCGCCTTGCTCCGCGAGTGGCTGCGTGATCCGCTGCCGCGTCCGGAACTCCAAGAGGCGGTGAGCCATTCGCTCGAGCGCCTGATCTCCGCCACCCTGGTGCGTTTCCCGCTGATCGCCGACCTCGCGCGTGGCGTCGTCTACGCCTGGTACGGCCAGCCGATGTTGCGCCGCAACAGGGCTCGCGTCTACACCACTGTCCGCAAGGATCTGCGGTACCTGGACGAGCATCCGGACGCCGCCGATCGCGACGAGCGGATCGCCCGGATGGTGCGCAGCACCGAACCGCTGGTCCGCGTGCTGGCAACGCGACTGGTGCGCGGCGACCTGGACAACACGGTCATGCTCGAGGCGTTGACCCGCCGGTACTACGGCAACAAGGGCGTCAAGGTCATCCGGACGCAGGTCGAGGGCGGCGTCACATTCGTCATCGCCAACCGGGACGGCGCGTATCTGGCGTCGTCGGCGGTCAGCTTCGGCGACTTCGGCACCGCGCTCACCGGGCTCGCAGATCTGGCCAAGGGTGTGTCGACGATCGACGCCGACATCTACCTGGGCTGGGAGAACCGGCCGGGCGACTTCGACTCGATGGTCCGTGACCTGCAGGATGTGCTCAACGCCCACGAACTGCCGGAGTCGGTGCACCGGGTGACCGCCACGGTGGCGGGCAGCGGCGGCACCGTCATGCACCATCACTTCACGTTCCGCCCGTCGGCCACCGGCTGGGTCGAGGAGCGGCTGATCCGAGGGCTGCACCCGCACATCGCGCGGCGCATGCGGATCGAGCGGCTGCGGAAGTTCGACCTCACCCGCCTGCCGTCGTCCGACGACGAAGAGGTCTACCTGTTCCGGTGTGTCGCCCACGACAACCCGGCCGACGACCGGCTGGTCGCCTTCGCGCAGGTCCGCGACCTCACCGGCCTGCGCGACCACGACGGCCGGCTGTTCGCCCTGCCGACCGCCGAGGTCATCCTGGCCACCTGCCTCGACTCCATCCGGCGGGCCCAGGCGCAACGACCGTCGTCCAAGCGGTTCAACACGAACCGCATCGTGATGTACGTGTGGCCGCCGATCGACGCATCGGGTGCCGAACTCCGTTCGGTGGTCGGGCAGATGCTGCCGATGACGGCCGGTGCGGGTCTGGAGGAGATCCAGATCATCGGCCGGCAGCGCGACGCCCGCACCAGCGAACTGGTCAAACTGTCGACGCACATCACGTTCAACGCGACCGGTGGTGTGTCGGTGACGGTCGGCGACGAGCCCACCGAGCCGGTCGAGCCGATCGACGCGTACCGGCAGAACGTGCTGCGCGCCGCGGCCCGCAACACCGTGTACCCGTACGAATTGGTCAACTATCTCGGTGAATTCGCCGAGTACGACCTCGACGCGAACGCCGACGTCGACACCCTGGTGCCGGTCAACCGCCCCAAGGGCAAGAACACCGCGGCCATCGTCGCCGGCGTGGTCACCACGACCACCGCACGGCATCCCGACGGGATGGCCCGCGTGATCCTGCTCGGCGATCCGACCAAATCGCTTGGCGCGCTGTCGGAGCAGGAATGCCGCCGGGTCATCGCAGCGATCAACCTCGCCGAGCAGATGCAGGTTCCGCTCGAGTGGTATGCCCTCTCGTCGGGCGCGCGGATCTCGATGACCTCGGGTACCGAGAACATGGACTGGGTTGCCATCGCGCTCAAGCGGATCGTCGAGTTCACCCAGATCGGCGGCGAGATCAACATCGTCGTCGCCGGGATCAACGTTGGTGCGCAACCGTATTGGAACGCCGAGGCGACGATGCTCATGCACACCAAGGGCATCCTGGTGATGACGCCGGACTCCGCGATGGTGCTCACCGGCAAACAGTCGCTGGACTTCTCGGGTGGTGTCTCGGCCGAGGACAACTTCGGTATCGGCGGCTACGAGCGCGTCATGGGTCCGAACGGGCAGGCCCAGTACTGGGCCGCGAACCTGGTCGAAGCGCGAGATGTGCTGATGTCGCACTACGACTACACGTACGTGGTGCCGGGCGAGCCGGGTCCGCGTCGCTCGGAGACGATCGACCCGGTCAGCCGCGATGTGTCGAGCTATCCGCACGACGTGCCGGGCATCGATTTCACCACTGTCGGTGAGATCTTTTCGGCCACTGCGAATCCCGACCGCAAGAAGCCCTTCGACATCCGCACCGTCATGCGGGCGCTGTCCGATCAGGACTACCCGGTCCTCGAGCGTTGGGCCGGCATGGCCGACGCACAGACCGCCGTCGTGCAGGATGTGCGACTGGGTGGAATCCCGGTGTGCCTGTTGGGAATCGAGTCGAAGTCGGTGGTCCGCCACGGATTCCCGGCGACCGACGGTCCCGACACCTACACCGCCGGAACGCTTTTCCCGCAGTCGTCGAAGAAGGCCGCACGAGCCATCAACAGCGCCAGCGGAAATCGTCCGCTGGTGGTGCTGGCGAACTTGTCGGGCTTCGACGGATCACCGGAATCGATGCGCAAACTGCAGCTCGAGTACGGCGCCGAGATCGGCCGTGCCATCGTGAACTTCCAAGGCCCCATTGTGTTCACCGTGATCTCGCGGTATCACGGCGGTGCGTTCGTGGTGTTCTCGAAGACGCTGAACCCGAACATGACGGTGCTCGCCGTCGAGGGTTCGTTCGCCTCGGTGCTCGGTGGCGCCCCCGCGGCCGCGGTGGTGTTCTCCGGTGAGGTCCGCTCGCGGACGTCGAACGACCCACGGGTGCTCAAGCTGGAGTCGGAGGCCGCGAACGCGACCGGCGCCGAGCGCGCCGCACTCATCGGCGAGCTCGACGAGGTGCGTTCTTCGGTGCGGACCGAGAAGCTCAGCGAGGTCGCTGCCGAGTTCGACCGGGTGCACAGCATCCAGCGTGCGGTCGAGGTCGGCTCCGTCGACGCGACCATCGGCGCAAGCGAGCTGCGGCCCCGCATCATCGAGGCCATCGAGGCCGGCCTGCAGCGGTAATCGCTCACAACGCACGACGCCCGGCTCGGATCCATCCGGGCCGGGCGTCGTCGTCATTTCCGCTGGGTTGCCCGATCGCTGGTCGAGTAACCGGATTTGGGTCGAGTCGGGTCATGTCCGACGGGTCGCCTCACCGCTGGTCGAGCTTGTCTTGGGTCAGGTCATTCGCGGCGAGTCGCCCCCCGCTGGTCGAGTGGCTTGCCTTGGGCCAGGTCATTCGCGTCGGGGCGCCCCACCGCTGGTCGAGTAAGTGACCGAGCGCTAGCGAGGGAACGCATCGAGACCCCTGGCGGGCGGGATCTCGATGCGCTTCGCTTCGCTCCCTGAAGGGCCCGCCAGCGCAAGCGCCTCCGACCGACGCCCGTTCCCCGCTTGCTCAGGACCGGCGGCTGGGGCGTCCCGCACCTCAGGGAGCGGAGTGCTCGGCGAACCGTCGGTGCGCCGGTTGAGCCCTCCGTCGATCCCCACACGAACGCTCGCTCGGTGATCGCGTACGTTGACTACATGCCATCGCTCGACGAGATCACCGCAGACTCGACGCTTCTGATCGACCGCGACGACGAGATCGCCATCTTCCGGCTGAACCGCCCCGACCGGCTCAACGCCTTCACCTTCGAGATGGCCGAGCAACTCAAGGTGGCCTTTGACGCCACCGACGCCGACGACACCGTGCGCGCCGTGGTGATCACCGGGGTCGGGCGCGCTTTCTGTGCCGGTGCGGATCTCGGTGGCGGGGCAACCACATTCGAACTCGAAGAGTCCGAGCCCGGCCAGGTCCCGCCGGACTCCGGGGGTCAGGTGGCGCTGCGCATCTTCGAATCACTGAAACCCGTGGTCATCGCGGTGAACGGACCGTCGGCCGGGGTCGGGGTCACGATGACGCTGCCGGCCGATGCCCGGATCGCTTCGGACGACGCCAAATTCGGGTTCGTCTTCACCAAGCGTGGGCTGGTGCCCGAGGCCTGCTCCACGTGGTTCCTGCCGCGTCTGGTGGGCCTGCCGACCGCGCTTCGGTGGACGCTCGGCGCCCGCATGGTCAGCGCCACCGAGGCGCTCGAGGCCGGACTCGTCCAGCAGGTCGTGCCCAAGGACTCCGTCGTCGACACCGCGATCGCCGTCGCCCGCGAGATGACCGCCGACAGTGCCCCGGTATCGGTGGCACTCACCCGACAATTGTTGTGGCAGATGGCCGGAGCCCCCAGCCCGCGGGTGGCACACGAAGCCGACTCGAAGGCGATCTACTACCGCGGCACCATGGCCGACGTGGCCGAGGGAGTCACGGCGTTCCTGGAGAAACGGCAACCGGTCTTCACCGACAAGGTCTCCACCGACACCCCCGACATCTTCTGACATCCTGCTTCGGCGCGTCTCGCCCGCATGTGTGAGACTTTTGCGGTGACCCGTGCGCTGCTGACCCGAGCCGCGACGCTGGCGGCTTCGCTGCTGGCCGTCGCCGCCATCGTCGGACCCGGGGTCGCCGTCACGGAGGTCGCCGCGCCGCCGGTCAAGGCGTCTGCCAGGCCACAGGTTCACGAGCCGAAGTACGTGGCGATGGGTAGTTCATACGCGGCCGGGCCATCACCCACAGACGTGGACAACCTGCGGTGCTTCCGGACCGCGGACAACTATCCGCACCAGGTCGCAGCCGCTCGCGGACTCGCACTGACCGACGTCTCGTGCTCGGGAGCCACCACCCGCAACATCCTCGATATTCCGCAGCGTCCGCTGTTCCAGCGCCCGCAGATCGACGCCGTGACCCCGGACACGCGCCTGGTCACGATCACCACCGGCGGAAACGACATCGATTACATCGGGCGACTGATCGCCGAGAGTTGCACCAATCTGGTGCCGGAAGGGCTGCGGGCGCTGGCCATCCGGAGTTGCCGACGCGGCCGAGCACCCGCACCCGAGCCCGGGCCGAGGCAGTTCGCTGCTGTCGAACGGTCGATGGTCGCGGTGGCCCGGGCCGTACACGCCCGCGCCCCGCACGCCACGGTGGTCTTCGTCGACTACCCGCCGGTGCTCGGCGCGAACGGCGCCACGTGCCCGCTGGTCCCGCTCGCCCCCGCCCAAGCCGCCGAAACCGTGCGGATTTTCGACGGTCTTGCCGCCGCCACCGCCCGCGCCGCGCACGCCACCGGCTCGATTCTGGTGGCGGCGTCGAAAGCCGGTGCGGCGCACACGGTGTGCTCACCGATGCCCTGGCTGCGAGGATTCGCGGCACCGGTGCCGTACCACCCGAATTCCCAGGGCAAAACCGGTGTGGCGCAACTGGTTCTGGCCGCCCTGCCGCGCGGGTGATGATCCCTGCGTGCTGGTCGCGGTGGGCTGCGAAGATCAGCGGCGGGGGAGGACTCTTCGGATCAGTGACCTGGGCCGCCCTGCAGCGGCCCAGATTACTGCTCGATGGGCGAGAAGACGCGCCCTAGTCCGCCAGGAACTCGAGCACGAGCGGGCTTGCCGCATCACGACATTCGTCGAAGTACGCATGTCGGGCGCCGTCGAACACATGCGTACGACTGTCCGGGATGCGCTCGGCGATGATCTCCGCGTTGACTTCTGGAGCGAACAGGTCGTCGGAGCCGTGCAGGATCAGCGTCGGGGCGACGATGTTCGGCAACTCTGCCCACGCGTCATGGGAATTGCTCGCGATCAGATGCTGGCGGCGTGCGCGGTCGGACATCGTCGGATCGCCGAGTACCTGATAGGGCCCGGGATGGGTCGACTGCCATTCGGGCGTGTACATGATGTCGATGATCGTCCGCTCGGCGTCCGGACCGGCCAGGGCGCGGCGGATCTCCGGACTGCGTTCTACCGCATGCGATCCGCCGGGTGTGGTGCAACCGAGTGCGAGGCGGCGGACCCGTCCCGGCGCCCGAAGGGCCAACCATTGCGCGGTCCGCCCGCCCATCGAGGTGCCGTACACGTCGAACCGGTCGATCGACAGCGAGTTCATCACGGCCAGAGCGTCGTCGGCAAAGAGTCGGGTGCTGTAGGTGCCGTCGGGGGAGGCGCTGCCGCCGGTGCCGCGGTAGTCGAAGGTGATCGTCGTGTGATCGCGGTCGAAGTCGGGGCGTACGCGATCCCACCAGTGGTGATTGTTCGCCTGGCCAGGCAACAGGAGCAGCGCGGGGCCGCTGCCGCGGACCTGCACCGCCAGGCGTGTGCGGTCGGCGGTGCGGGCGGTCTCGTGGTACTCGTGAATGGGCATGGCCGGTCACCTTTCCGGGGCTCACAGTAGTCGTGCCGACGGCCACCGATCCGTCGTCACCGCGTGGGTCGTCACATCGTGTCGTCACATCGTGGACGAGTTGCGTCACCGCGACCGCAGCACGCGACGATTCCGGTTGGCGCGCTGTAGCGGTGCCGATCGGGTCAGCGCCGGAATCGCACACGGGCGCACTCGACAAGCCGGACCCACCCCGGACGCGATGACCGAGGGCAGTACGGTCAGCCCGCAGCCGTCTGTCACCGGCGTCGACAACTTGCCACGCCTCGTCCAGGGTGTTCGGCCCGCTACTCGTGATCAGGTGGCGGGGGAGAGGCGGCGGTGCCGCTGTTGCTTCGAGGCGACCACCGCCGCCGAGATCATCAGCAGCGCACCGAGCGCCGCGACGAGGTCGCCGACCACCAGCTCGAACCCGACGCGCAGCACGATGCCCAGCGCGATGGCGACCGCTCCGACGATCGCCGACCGCGTGGCGTTCTGCTCGTGGAAGTCGATGGTGCTGCGACCGGTGGTGATCAGGCTGACCGGGCTGCGCCGCAACACTTCCACGATGAACAAGGTCAGCACACACGTGGCGACGTAGGCACCGAGGATCACCAGCCACGGTGCGTCGTTCAGGTGGCGGTCGATGATCTGCTGCAGCTCCGACAGGGCCAGGGCGTGCGCGAGGTAGATGCCGAAGGAGCGGTCGGCGGCGGTCCGCATGAACCGGTCGGCCACCGATCCCTTGGTGCGCCGGCTTTGCCAGATGGTGCCGATGCAGTACAGGATCACGATGATCGCGATGTAGGCAAACGTGTTGTGCAGCATGAAGACATTGCTCGCCCGCGTGACACTGGTACCGCGCTGCACGTCGGCCGCGTAGTACCACAGGGTCGCGGCGATCGTGACCAGTCCCGCCCCGATCAGCGGCCATCGCCAACGAATCATGAAGTCCTGGAACGCTTCGTAGTGCATGGCGGCCACGCAGCCGGCGAGGATGAAGAACACGTACGGGAAGATCGTCACCACCAGATGGGTGGCGAGGACGTGCTGCGGACCATGGCCGAAGAACGCCAGCGGCGGCCGGACCATCGTGTACATGACCGCACCTTGGAACGCGGCGGCGGCGAGCAGGAGATAGCGGTGATAGCCCCAGGTGCGACGCAACACCCACAGCACCGCCGGGAACACCGCATAGATCTGCATGCTCACCGACAGGAAGTAGAGGTGATACCACGCAGATCCGGTGACGAGGTCGTACGCGATGCTCTTCAGCGCCAACTGCATCGACGACCCGGAACTGACGATGTCCTGCAGAGCGCCGACACCGCCGGCGCGATAGCGCCCGTAGACCCAGTAGAAGAGACTCCACGCCAGGAACGGCAGACCGATCAGCTTGTAGCGTCGCCGCCAGAACTGGCCGACATGCAGTTCACGGTGGCGGTACTGGTAGGTCAGCACGAAGCCGGTGAGTGCGAAGAACGAGTACCGCGTGTAGCGCAGCAGGAGTCCGAGGCCTCCCGCGGCGACCGCGGTTGCTGCCGCGACACCCAGGATGACGTGGTCGAGGATGACGCCGGCAAACGTGACCAAACGGACGAAGTCGATCTGATAGAGGTGCTTGTCGCGGGCCCTGGATGCGGTCGCCGACGTCTCCGCGGCGGCGTCTGCTTCGTCCGATTTGGCCGGCGGCAGGCCGGGGGTGCGCTCGGTGACGATGGTGGCGACCTCCCGTTCGCTCTCGATCCCGTTGGCCGATTCGGGCTGGTCGACGACGTGCGCGGGAGAGGCTACAGCACAAATCTGTGAAGACCTTGCCAGGTGTCAGGTGAGGGCGATCACCATCAACACACTGAGAAGTATCCCCTGAATCGCGCAACCGGCCGCGACTGCACGATGCCCGGCGCGTCCCCGGAGCGTCGCGACGAGCCCCCACACCACGGTCACCAGCATGACCAGCACCGCGACGATCAACGCCACGTTGATCGCCTGCGCACCCCACCACGACGCCCCGCACCCGCGATATGTGCACGCGTCGAGTCCGACCGCCGCCGAAATTGCGGCATAGATCACCCCGCCGAGCAGCACCACCTCGAGCACCGACAGCCCGATCAGGGCCGGAATGTTCCCGAGCGCGCGATCCATGGGCCCATCCTTGCGTACGCGGTACCGGCCGTCCGCGAGTTGTGCGCGACAAGCCACCGCAGCGAGTCCGACGCCGGTCGAGACCACCCCTTCCATGACCGCCTCGTCTGAACCGGCGGGCTCCGTTGACACGCTCGCCCAACCGCCGAAAATCCCCACCCCGACCCGATACGTTCAACACGACGACAAACTCACCGAAGGGAACACCCCATGCCCGACACCTTCACCGTGCAATCGCCGGACGGCGTCACCCTGAGCGGCCGTAGGTGGCTGCCGAACGGCGACGCCAAGGCCGTCCTCGTCCTGGTGCACGGCATGGGTGAACACTCGCGGCGGTACGCCGAGACCGCCGAGACCTTCGCCGACGCCGGCTACGCGGTGTACGCCTACGATCACCGCGGTCACGGCGATTCGGTCCTCCCGGATCGCGAGCCCGGCGACCTCGGCGAGAACGGCTGGAAGCGCCTCGTCGACGACATCGGCGTCGTCGTCGACCACGCGCGCAGCGAGACCCCCGACATACCGGTCGTGCTGATCGCGCACAGTATGGGCTCCTTCGCCGCCCAACAGTTCCTCCTCGACAACAGCGAGGCCGTCGACGCCGTCGTCCTGTCCGGCACCGCCGCGCTCGACGGTCTCGAACCAGCCCTCGACCTGGACGCCGAGATCGACCTGTCCGGGTTCAACGCGCCTTTCGAACCGGCCCGCACCGAATACGACTGGCTCTCCCGCGACGAGAACATCGTCGACGCCTACGTGGCCGACGCACTGTGCGGGTTCGGCATCGACGCGGCGTCGGGCAAGGCCATGTTCGTGGAGGCACGCGCGGTTGCCGACCCCGTCCGCATCAAGGACATGTCCGACACGCTGCCGATCCTGATCGCCGTCGGAGACCAGGACCCGGTCAACGGCGGACTCGCACTGTCCAACCTGCTCCTCGACCACTACAGCGCCGGCGACCTCAAGGACGTCCAACTCAAGGTGTACGAGGGCGCCCGACACGAGATCCTCAACGAGACCAACCGCGACGAGGTGCGCGCCGACCTGATCGCGTGGATCGATTCGAAAGTCTGAAGATCCCGTCCACGAACACAACCACTTAGCCGACCTGCTCGAGGCGGGCCGGGCGTGGGCGTCGTCGGCGCCACGCGATCACCCCGAGCGCCGCAGCGACGAAACACGATGCGGCACCGACCGCCAGGCCGACCCGTGCACCGTGTTGTTCGGAGATCCACCCGATGATCGGGCCGCCGATCGGCGTCGATCCCATGAACGCCACCGACCAGAGCGACATCACCCGACCCCGCATCTGCGGGTCGGAGTTCAGCTGCAGCGTCGCGTTGCCGGTCGACATGAACGTCACACTCAGCCAGCCGACAAAGAACAGGGCACCGATCGCCACCGGCAGCGACGGTGCGACCGCGGTGATCGCGATGGTCACGCCAAATCCGGCGGCCGCGATGGTCAATGGCCGTAAACCGGTGGTGCCTCGGGCCGCGACGATCAGGCCACCGACCACCGCGCCGACGCCCATCGCCGACGTCATGAAACCCAGCGCCTCGGGTCCGCCGGAGAACGTCTCCTTGGCGGCGGCCGGCAGCGACACCTGGAATTCGTAGGCGAGGGTGCCGACGAGAGCCATCATCACCAGCGGAATCCACAGCGTGGGGATGCCGGCGACGTACCGAAGGCCCTCGCGCAGTTGCCCTTTCGCTCGCCGGATCGGCTCCTCGTACTGGATCGACCGCGTGTTCATGAACACCAGCGACGCCACCACTGCGACGAAACTCGCGGCGTTGATCGCGAAACACCACCCCGCGCCGACGGCGGCGAGCACCAGACCGGCAACGGCCGGACCGACCGCACGGGCCGCGTTGACCATCACCGAGTTCAATGTGACCGCGTTGCGGATCAACCCATCCCCGACGATCTGGTGAATGAACGCCTGTCGCGCCGGATTCTCGAACGCGTTGTTCAGCCCGAGTAACACCGCGAGCACCGCGACCTGCCAGACCTGCACCCACCCGCCGAGCGTGACGATCGCGAGCACCGCTGCCAGCACCCCCATCACCGCCTGGAGGATGATCATCAGTTTCCGGCGATCGACGCGGTCGGCGATCACTCCGGCGTACGGGCCGAGGAACAAGATCGGCACTGCCTGGAGGGCGACGATGATGCCGAGGATCGAGGCCGATCCGCTCAGCGTGAGCACCAGCCACGCCTGCGCGGTCGCTTGCATCCAGGTGCCGGTCAGCGAGAGCGCCTGCCCGCAGAAGTACAGGCGATAGTTCGGGTTTGACAACGACGCGAACGCGCCGGACGGCGGTGCCGCAGTGGGTTCGGATGGCGATACGTGCAGTCGCCCTGAGTCGCACACTTCGGGCATTCGATCTTCGGTCATCGCCTTTCCACTGTAGGCCTGACGGACGACGGGTCCGTCGAGGTAGTTGCGCCTTGGCGGGGGATGGGTCCCGTTTGCGCCGGTTGCTCCAGCATCATCGCGCCGCACGTGACATACGGCACGTCTCACAGCAGTGCTCGCGCGCACTGTGCACGCGAGTGGTCTCCACCGATGTGGCTGATGTCAGCCGAGCACCGTCGGCCCCGACACGAGCGGAGCCGACGAGGGCCATATGGCGTCGGTGGGTCCTCCCAGTGCCCAGCGGTGTCGATCCGGCGGTGTCGAGAAAGAACGCGGGCGTATGCCATCGACTCACTAGACTTGCTCTACCGCACCGACGCGGAGGAGCACCATGACCACCGACACGGCCGTCGACGACACCGCACCGTCGCTGCTTGTTGTCGACGACGACAGCCGCGTCCGTACGGTGGTGTCCTGGCAGCTCGAGTCCGAGGGCTATCGCGTGGTCGAGGCCGGCGACGGCAACACCGCCTGGCAGCGCATCATCGATGACCGGCCCGACCTGGTCGTGCTCGACCTGTCATTGCCCGGCATGGCCGGGCTGGACCTGCTCAGGCGGTTACGCGACGCGGGCAACCTGACACCCGTCGTCATCCTGTCCGGCCGTAACGGTGAGGGCGACCGCATCGTGGGTCTCGATCTCGGCGCCGACGACTATCTCGTCAAACCCTTCTCGCCCGGAGAGCTGGCCGCGCGTGTTCGATCGGTCCTCCGTCGCAGCGGGACCCAATCCGCAACGCCGCCAACCACGACCGATCGGTCCGGCCTGCATGTCGACCTCGCGACCCGCGAGGTGCTCCTCGACGGCGAGCCGGTCCTACTCACCGCGCGTGAGTTCGACCTGCTGGCGTTCCTCGCCGGGCATCCCCATCAAGTCTTCACCCGCGCGCAGCTGCTCGAGCAGGTGTGGGCGAGCTCGTCGGGATGGCAGAGTGAGGCGACCGTGACCGAACACGTGCACCGACTGCGCGCCAAGGTCGGCTCGCGCTATCTCGTCACGGTCCGTGGCGTCGGCTACCGGTGGAAGCCATGACCTCCGTCGACCATGGCGTCGACCACGCCGATGCCGTCATGCTCGTGGAACGACAGACCGAACTCCTCGAGCAGATCGCGACCGGCATCCCGCTCCCGGACGTGCTGACCGGAATCGCGACGACGCTGGAGGATCTGCTTCCCGGTTCGCGCTGCTCGGTGCTCCTGCTCGATCCCGTCGGCGGGACCCTCCACCACGGCGCCGCCCCTTCGCTACCCACCGATTACTCGGCCGGCATAGACGGATTGCCCATCGGCGTCGGCGCGGGTTCGTGCGGCACCGCGGCCTATTGCGGTGAGCCGGTGGTGGCCGCCGACATCCGACTCGATCCGAGATGGGATCAATACCGTTCCCTCGCAGACCGTTTCGGCCTGCGTGCCTGCTGGTCGACGCCCATCCGTGGTCGTGGCGGCATCACCGGCACCTTCGCCGTCTACCATCTGGCTCCGCATCGGCCGACGCCCCGCGAGGCGCATCTCGTCGAGCGATTGACCCATCTCGCGTCGATCGCGATCGACCACGACGGGTTGCTCGGTGCGCTGTCCGAAAGCGAGGAACGGTTCCGACGTGCCTTCGAGGACAACGCGATCGGGATGGCGCTGACCACCCTGTCCGGCGTGCTGACCCGGGTCAACCGTCCGCTGCGGGCCATGCTCGGCCGCTCCGAAGAGGAGTTGCTCGGCAGTAGCCTCGACGATCTGTTCACCGACCGGGTGCACCGTGCGCACGAGGCCGGCCACAGTCAGTACGACGCGACGACCCGTACCGCCGACGGACGAGTGCTCGACATCGAGGTGACGGTGTCGCAGATCGAGGGCGCCGGCGGAGAACCGCGCGCGCTGTCGGTGAACGTGCTCGACGTTACCGGTCATCGGGCCGCCGAGGAGGATCGGCGTCGACGCGTCGACGCCGAATTGGCGCAGCACGCAGCGGAATCCGCGAACCGTGCGAAGACCGACTTCGTCTCCGCGCTCGCCCATGAGCTGCGCACCCCGCTGCAGGCGATCACCGGATTCACCGAGCTCCTTGGCACCCTTGATCTCGACGGTGAACGACGTGCCGCGGCTCTCGACCACATCGACTCGGCGGCCGGACACATTCTCGCGATGGTCGACGACGTGCTCGACGTCGCGCGGATCGAGGCGAATGCGCTCCCGCTGACGCTCACCGATGTGCCCCTCGCGCAAGCGGTCACCGACGTGTTCGCCATGCTCGAGCCCCTCGCCGCCGCGGAGCGGGTCACCCTCGAGACGGCGACCGACACCGACGTGTGCGTACACGCCAACGACCGGCGGGTCCGGCAGGTCCTGCTGAACCTGGTGGCCAACGGTATTCGTTACAACCGTTCGGGCGGCACCGTCGTCGTGGGCTGGGAAGTCGACGCCGACGGTGTGCGAATCACCGTGCACGACAACGGTCCCGGTATCCCCGGCGATCGCCTCGATCGTCTCTTCATCCCGTTCGACCGGCTCGGCGCGGACCGCGAGGAAGGCGTCGGCCTGGGTCTGCCACTGGCCCGCGGACTCACCGAGGCCATGGGCGGAACACTCGACGTCGACAGCACCGTCGACGTCGGCACCACGGTGACTGTCGTTCTGCCACAAGCTCCCTGAGCTCGTCGAAGGGTGCCCGCTGATCGAGTAAGGCTCCCAGCGCAGCGAGGCGCCGCCACCTTTCGCTGGTCGAGTAAGGCTCCGAGCGAAGCGAGGCGCCGCATCGAGACCACCGCGGCGGTCGATCTCGATGCGCGGGCGGCTCCTGAGCAAGCGAGGAACGAGCGCGTCGAAGGGCGCAAGCTCGCTCGCTTACTCGATCAGCGAGGTGAGGCGACTCTTCGGATCAGGCTGCGAGGGAGGCGCCGCATCGAGATCGATCAACCAGAGGCGACATCGAAGGCTGCCTACCCCACCCGCTCCTCCGCAAACCTTGCATACCAACGCAAGACGTCGGGATTGTCCACCGAGGCAAGGTTGGCCGCCTCCTCCAGCGGGCGTCCCATGAGCAACTTCTTGACCGGTACCTCGAGTCGCTTGCCGTTCAACGTGTGTGGCACCGCGGGCGCGGCGACGATCTCGTCGGGCACATGCCGAGGGGTCAACCGGGTTCGCAACGTCTCGACAATCGTCTGCCGCAACTGTTCATCGACCGTGTGCCCCGGAGCCGGAACGACGAAGAGCCCCAACCAGTATCCGTCGTCGGGTTCCTCGACGCCGATCACCAGGGTCTCCGCGATCTCCGGCATACCGTCGAGCACGTCGTAGAAGTCGCTGCTGCCCAGTCGGACACCCTGCCGGTTGAGCGTCGAGTCCGAGCGCCCATGAATGGTGACGCTTCCGTCGGAATGGAGCGTGATCCAGTCCCCGTGTCGCCACACGCCCGGCCAGGTGTCGAAGTAGGAGCTGGTGTATCGCGCGTAATCCGGGTCGTTCCACAGGTATACCGGCATCGACGGCATCGGCTGGGTGACCACGAGGTCACCGACCTCCTCGACCACGGGAGTGCCGTCGTCGCGCCATGCCGCGCAGTCGACGCCGGCGATCCGCCCACCAATGCGTCCCACCTGAACCGGCGCGTACTCGTTGCCGCCGACGAATGACCCGGAGATGTCGGTGCCGCCGCTGGTCGAATCGATCCGCATATCCGGGTTCACGCTGTCCATCAGCCACCGGTATCCGGCGGACGGCAACGCGGAGCCGCTCACCATCACATGGCGTAGCCGACTCAGATCGAAGCGCTCACGCGGTGAAAAGCCCAGGGCCGCCGATGCGGTCACCACCGCCGCGCCGAGCAGCAGCGCGTCGGCCCGGGTGCGCGCAGCGACCTCCCACACCGCGCCCGGCGGATGGGCGGGACTGCCCTCGTACAGCACGATGCCGGCGCCCTGTGTGAGCGCGCCGAGTTCGATGTTCCACAACGCCCAGCCTGTCGAGGTGTAGGTGAACAGTCGCTCGCCCGGCCGGAATCCGCCGTACAGCCCCGACCACTCCAGGCTTTGGAGGGTGATTCCGCCGTGCCCGTGGACCAGCCCCTTGGGAACTCCGGTGGTGCCGGAGGTGAACAGCACCCACAACGGATGCGAGAACTCGACCTGCTCGAACTCCAGCGGCGTATCGTCGGCCACCAGGTTCTCCCATGGCGTCGAGCCGTCGGGATGCGGTCGATCGAAGACATACGGTACGTGCACGAAATGCTTTACTGTCGGCAGGTTTTCGCGTAACAGTGCGACGACATCGCCGCGGTCGACGTCCTTGCCGTTCCAGTGGTAACCGTCGGTGGCGATGAGCACGGTCGGCTCGAGCTGTGCCAGCCGGCCGATGGTGCCGTCGGGTCCGAAGTCAGGTGAGCAGCACGCCCACACCGCGCCGACGGCGGCAGCCGCGAGGACACCAATCACCGCGTGCTCGGTATTGGGCAGGTAGGCGGCGACGCGATCGCCGGGGCCGACGCCGGCTCGGCGCAGCCATCCGGCCGCGTTGCCCACCGACCGACGCAGTTCCCCGAACGAGATCTCCCGTTCCGGCACGCCGCCCTCCTGGACGCATACCAGGGCGGTCGCGTCGTCGGCACCGCGACGCAGGATGTGCTGCGCCCAGTTGAGGGTGCCGCCCGTGAACCACCGTGCGCGTGGCATCGGGTCGTCGGTGAGTATGTGGGTCCAGGGCCTCGAGAACTCGACGTCGTAGTAGTCGACGATCGACGTCCAGAACCGCGGGAGGTCGGCCACCGACCATTTCCACAGCGCGTCGTGGTCGGGAAACTCTTGTCCCTCACGCTTTTCCAGCCAGTTCAGGTAGGCGCGTAGACCGGAATGCGCGATGCGTTCCGCGGACGGGCTCCACAGCACGTCATCCATCACTCGACCTTAGGCCGACCCATGGTGTCGTCGTCCGCGGTTGATGATCTGTTGATATGTGGTTGAGGTCACATTGAGACGGGCTGCCTACGTTCACAGACAGTGCCTCTGCGACCGTCGCGTGGGCATGAGAAGAACCTGCTGGAACACTCGTGAGGAGCCCGACCGATGAAGCTCGCTCTCTACCTTCCGAATTTCCGCGACCATGTCACCGTCAAGGAACTCGAAGATCTCACCGCTCTCGCCGAGGACCTCGACTTCGACTCGGTGTGGACCCTCGACCGGATCGTCGTGCCCGAGGCCTCCGACCACGAGCAGTTGCAGTACCCGTTCGGCATGATGACGGATCTGCCGAAGGCGCTGCCGGTCATCTCCCGCGGCAAGTGGTTTCAGGGCATGCCGCTGATCCCGTGGCTGGCGGCGAAGACGCAGAAGCTCCGGATCGGCATGAGCATCATCGACACCCCGTACCGATCGCCGGGTGTGCTCGCCGCCGAACTCGCCACCCAGGATCATCTGTCCAACGGACGACTCAACGTCGGCGTCGGATCCGGTTGGATGCCTGAGGAGTTCGCCGCCGCCAGCGCCTCACACCTGTTTCCTCGACGGCACGCGCATGTCCGCGAGACCATCGAGATCATGCAGGGCATATGGTCCAACGAACTCTTCGAGTATCACGGTGAGTTCGCCGACTTCCCCCTGTGCGGCTTCGGCCATCAGCCCATTCAGAAGCCGGGCCCGCCGATCTACTTCTCCGGCCTGAAGGATCCGAAGCGTTCGGCGAAGCGGATCGCGAAGTACGGACTGCAGGGCTGGATCGGCATCCAGGACTCGCCTGAGGACATCAAGCGCTGGAAGGGGGAGATGGAGCGCGAGCTCGGCGAACTCGGCCGCGGCTTCCCCGACGGCTTCGACATGTGCAGCATGATCTGGTTCGTCATCACCGACGAACCCATGGATCAGACTCCGGCCGGCAAGGCGTCGAACCTGTTGGTGGGCAACGCCCAACAGATCGAGGACATCCTCAAACGCTACAAGGAAGCCGGCATGACGATGCCGTTCCTGTGGCCGCCGTTCCGCGATGTGCCGACCGCCAAGACCATCGACGACCTCAAACGTCTGACCGAGGAGATCATGCCGAAGGTCAACGCCGGCTGACACCGACTCGTCGCGTTCTTCCCCCTTCTTTGCAGGAACCCTCCGCGAACGGTCGGAGGGTTCTTGCATTCGTGGGGGAGGAAGCCAAATCGCTCGCTGAGCAGCCCAACCGCCCGTTGAGCAGCCCCGGAGCGCCGGCGGAGGGGCGTGTCGAACCGGGGCCCCACCGCCAAGCCGTCACACCCTTGTCGATACCCACCCCTCCGACGAGCGTCCACTCCAATTCGCCAGCCGCTCAGTCGGTCCCGCCTCAGCGCGAGGTTCGACGACCGGTGCGAACGGCACCGTGTCGTCGGCGCGGATCGAGGCGGGGATGAACTGCTGCGCGACCACAATGGTGGCCTCTGCAAGGGCGGGGTCGGGCTCGGAGTCCTGACCGGTTGCCACGGCCAGATCCCATCCGTGCACCAGGGTTTCGTTCACATAGCCCCACAGAGCTCCGGCACCGGGCACCTCACCCCACGGAACTTTCACCATGGCAGTCAACTTCGCATCGTCGGACCACAGATCGATGGCCTTGCTGGTGAGCGCGCCGTAGGTGGCGGCATCGTGCCGATCGTCCCGGGTGGACACGGCCAGTATGTCGCCGCCTTCGGCGAGTACCACCGCACGCCCGGCGGTGCCGATCAGGTGTCCCGCGAGGGCACGGACGTCGAACTCGTCGCACGGCGTGAGTGAGTCGAGTTGGTCGTCGCGGACATTCGCGAGCAGGTCGGTGACCCAGCGGGTGGCAGCGGCATAGACGGGTCGCGGGTCGGTCGGCTGGTTGCTGGTCATTGCTCTGGTCCTCTCGTCGGTGTGGCTGACAAGAACCAGTGAACTCCCTATACCTGACATCTTCTGTCATGATTTCTTGAGATGCTTGTGGCATGCGTGCGGAGCGGTTGCTGTCTGTGCTGATGCTGTTGCGGTCGAGGGAGCGAATGACCGCGGCAGAGTTGGCGGCCGAATTGGAGGTGTCGGAGCGTACGGTGCTCCGCGACATCGAGGCACTCTCGCTGTCGGGCGTGCCGGTGTACTCCGAGCGTGGTCGCGCGGGTGGTTTCGCCCTGGTGAAGGGGTACCGCACGGACCTGACCGGCCTGACGCTCGACGAGGCGATCGCGCTGCTGTCGGGTAACGGCCGCATAGACTCGCCGGCGTCGGCGAGCGCTCTCCGCAAGTTGGAGGCCGCATTGCCCGAGATCCATCGCGGCCAGGTAGCCGCCGCGAGTCAGCGAATTCTGGTGCGGCCGGAAGGTTTCGTGCGGGCAGCGCAACGGTTGTCCGCGTTGACGGATGTCCAGAAGGCGGTGTTCGAGGGGCGCCGCATCCGCCTGAAGTACCAACGCCGCAACGCGGAGGCGTCCGACCGCGTTCTTGATCCGATCGGACTGATCGTGGCCGGCGACACGTGGTATCTCGTGGCGCATTCATTTGGTCAGGAACGGATGTACCGTGTCTCGCGCATGTCCGATGTGGTCGTTCTCGACGAGTTCGCCGACCGTCCTGAGCAGGTCGACCTCGAGGAGGTGTGGGAGCGGCACCGTGATGCGTTCCGGTCCCAGTTCATGCCGATGAATGTGGTGATCGTCTGTGCGCGAGAGGATGTGGCCCGAATCGACGGACCGATTACGACGGTGTCCGAGGAGGAGGTCGACGGTGACGGTCACGTTCGGGCGACGCTTCGGTTCGGCGACCGTGGACGCGCGACGCGTGTGCTGTGGGCGGCGTCATTCGAACTCGACTTCGCGGTCGTCGAACCCGATTGGGTGGCAGACGAATTGGCTGAGCGAGCCTCGTCGATGCTCGCCCGGCGCCAACACCGACGCGGGTGAGGCCACACGACATCAACGATGTCGGTGAACCTCACCCGCGTCGGCGAGCATGAAATTGTCAGTTCCAGAGGTGATTCAGACGGTCATCGATCTGCGCCGACCTCCACGAGCGCATCGTCGTCCGTGGCACCGCTCGGCTCGTTCCGCGAGCGCGATCGCAACCCCAGCACCGAGTGCCGGCGTCCGTAGGCCAGGTAGACGACGATGCCGATGGCCATCCACACGATGAACCGAATCCAGGTCTCCACCGACAGGTTGATCATCAACCAGCCGCAGGCGAGGATCGCCAGGATCGGAACGAACGGACTGCCGGGCACACGGAAGCCACGCTTGAGGTCGGGTCGGGTGCGGCGCAACACGATCACACCCGCGCAGACCAGGACGAAGGCGAACAGGGTGCCGATGTTGACCATCTCCTCCAGCGTTCCCATCGGGAACACCGCGGCAATCACCGCGACGATGATGCCGACCATCATGGTGATACGCACCGGATTTCCCGACTTGTTGGTGGCACCCCAACTGCGCGGGACGAGCCCGTCGCGCGACATCGCGAACAGCACGCGGGTCTGTCCGAGCAGCATCACCATGATGACGGTGGTGAGGCCGGCCAGCGCGCCGATGTTGATCGCCGTCTGTGCCCACGTGATGCCGTGCGCCTTGAACGCCGTTGCCAGCGTGGCACTTCCGTCGCCGACCAATGGGCTTCCGGTACTCAGCTGCTGATAGCTGACCATGCCGGTCAGCACCACGGTGACGGCGACATAGAGGACCGTGACGATGGCGAGCGAGCCGAGAATGCCTCGGGGGAGCGACTTCTGCGGATTCTTGGTCTCCTCGGCGGTGGTCGCGACGACGTCGAATCCGATGAAGGCGAAGAACAGCATGCTCGCCGCCGCCAGCATCCCGTACCAGCCGAAGCTGCTTCCGGTGGCGCCGGTCAGTGCCGAGAACAGGGTCTGGTGCAGACCGGCGGCGGCGTCGGTGTTCGGCACCGACTTCGGCACGAAGGGATGGTAGTTGTCGGTGTTGATGTAGAACGCGCCCACGACGATCACCAGCAGAACCACGGCCACCTTGATCGCGGTGATGATCGCCGAGACCCGCGACGACAGCTTCACGCCGAACGCCAACGTGAGGGTCAGCGCACCGACGACGAGCACAGCGCCCCAGTCGAATTGGATACCACCGAGATGAATCGTCGTCGGGGCGCCGATGAAGTCCGCCAGATACAACGACCAGCCTTTTGCCACAACCGAACCGGCCAAGGCGAACTCGAGGATGAGGTCCCAGCCGATGATCCAGGCGATGAACTCGCCGAATGTCGCATACGAGAAGGTGTAGGCGCTGCCGGCGACGGGGACCGTGGAGGCGAATTCGGCGTAGCAGAGCGCCGCGAGCCCGCAGGCCACCGCGGCGAGGACGAATGCCAGCGAGACGGACGGACCTGCCATGTCACCCGCGGTGCGGGCGGTGAGCGTGAAGATGCCTGCGCCGATCACCACCGCGACACCGAATGTCATCAGGTCTTTGGTGGTCAAGTCCTTGCGCAACTTGCTGCGCGGTTCGTCGGTCTCGGCGATCGATTGCTCGACCGACTTCGTCCGCCATATGCCTGTTCCGGGCATGAATAGATCTCCTCAATACGAGTTCGCAACGCGCAGAGCGCATCTGGCTGCCGACCTCGAGCGGTTGGGGTGGGCTGTCGCATTACTAGGACAGTCGAGTAACGGCAGTACTGCTATGCAAGCAGTGTGACCTGGAACACGCCAAGGAAAGTCGGGAACTTCGTCGGGATACGCAAAGAATGCGCCGAGGACTGAGGTGGGCGTGAAAATTCTTGCGTCATCGCACCGTTTTCTCGGGGGGTTGGACTGGTCAGCGATGCCACGAGCCGAGCACGATCATCGTCTTGGTGCCCGTGGCCTTCCCGCCCCGCCGTAGGTGATTGATGATCTGCTGCAGGTGCGCATGGTCGCGGGCGCGTACCCGAACCAGCATGTCGGGATCGCCGGCGATGGTGTACACCGATTCCACCTCGGGGATCTGCGTCATCTCCTGGATCATCTCGTCGGGCTGGGAGGTCCCGACATACCGGACCTCGGTGAAGGCCTCGACCGGCCGGCCGAGCGCTGCCGGATCGATTGTCGCGGTGAAACCGGTGATCACCTGCTGCGCCCGCAGTCGGTCCACGCGGCGCTTGGTGGCGGCCACGGACAGGTTCACCCGAGTCGCCAGGTCGGAAAAGGTCGCGCGACCGTCATCGGACAGCAGTGCGAGTAGCGCAAGATCGGTGTCATCAAGCTCGATCATGCGCAATAATCTAACGCTGATCCTCGGCAATCGACAAAGAATTGCGTCGTCGGCTCGAATGTTCATCAAGACCTTGTGTGCGGCATCACAGCACCAATAACGTCTCGCGGCATGACGACAGCAAGCTCGACCATCGATTTCCTTGCCGACATCCACGACCGTGACTTCGAACAGATCGTGATCTGCCGAGATCCCGAGGCGGGTCTCGAATCGTTTATCGCCGTGCACGATACGACGTTGGGCCCGTCGCTCGGCGGGGTGCGGATGCGACAGTATCCGTCGTCTGCGGCGGCTTTGGCGGACGCGATGAATCTCGCCCAGGCGATGACGTACAAGGCCGCGCTCGCGGGTGTCCCCCTCGGTGGGGGCAAGAGCGTGATCAACGCCGACCCGCGTGTCGCCAACCGCGACGAGGTCCTGGTTGCGCACGCGAAATATATTGCGGCACTGGGTGGTCGCTACATCCCGGGCGTCGACATGGGCACCTCCGTCCGTGACCTCGAACTGATCGGCCACCACGTCCCGGTGGTGTCGAGCCAGCGGGGCGACCCGTCGTACTTCACCGCCCGCGGAGTCGTTCGCAGCATCGAGGTCGCCCTCGACGCGGCCGGCCGGACCGTCGCCGACAGTCGGGTGGCGATCCAGGGGCTCGGCAACGTCGGCCTGCACGTGGCCCGGATGCTTGCCGAGGCGGGCGCACAAGTCCTCGGCGCCGATATCGACGTCGAACGCGTACGTCGCGCCGTCAACGAGATCGGCATCATCGCAATGGATCTCGACGACATCCTGCTGGCCGATGTCGACGTCGTGGCACCCTGCGCCGGTGGCGGCGTGGTCGACGAGCGCGTGGTCTCCCGGTTGCAGGCGTCGGTGCTCGTCGGAGCGGCCAACAACATGCTCAGCCACAACGGGCTCGCCCGAGACCTCCGGGAACGCGGCATCGTGCATGTCCCGGACTTCGTCGCCAACGCCGGTGGCCTACTGGCCGTCGAGGCCGAGGTCCGCGACGACGAGACCGATCTCGTGGACCGGGTCGACGCCATTGCCGACACCTCCCGTGACATCCTGAATCGGTCGGAAGGGACCGACACTGACGCAGTTAGCGTGGCGTTGTCGATGGCGAAGGATATCGTCGCGGCCAACCGCAAGTACCGGCCGTACTTCCGGCAATAGTCGGGCGGGCAGACCCACCGGATGACTCGTCTCGAGGACTCTGGCGGCGAATGCCGTAGGACAGAACCGGCTCACTGCGCGCCTCCGCTGCCGCCATCCGCATGCCCGACACGGTCGACTCGACGAGATGTTCGCAACCGCCAGTGCCGCAGACGCGACAGTCGTCACCAACGGACGCGCCGTCGAACAGTTGATGGGGTACCCCGACGACGAAGCGTCGCCCCTGGCGATTCGGCATCTCGCGCGTCGGTGGCCGAGCCCCGGGCTGTGCTGCCGTCGACGTAGGATCGATCGATGAAGCGAATCACCCTCGGGCCGACCGACATCTCCGTTCCCAATGTCGCTGCGGGCATGATGCGGATTCAGCAGAAGAGCGACGAGGAAATCCTCGAACTCGTGCGGACCGCCCGTGATGCCGGGATCGATTTCTTCGATCATGCCGACATCTATGGCGACCAGCCGGCACACGGCTGTGAGCAACGATTCGCCGAGGCGTTGCGGTTTTCGCCGTCGGAGCGCGAACAGGTCACGATTCAGACGAAGGCCGGAATCGTCAAGGACGGACCGTACTTCGACTTCTCCTACGAGCATCTGATCGCGGCCGTCGATGGATCGCTGCGTGCCCTGAACACCGACTATCTCGACATCCTGCTGCTGCACCGACCCGACGCCCTTGTCGAACCCGACGAGGTGGCCCGCGCCTTCGACGACCTCGAAACTGCGGGCAAGGTAAGGTATTTCGGGGTGTCCAACCACACGCCGCGGCAGATCGACCTGTTGCGGAAGTCGGTGAACCAGCCCATCGTGGCCAACCAGCTCCAACTCTCGATCACCCATGCGCCGATCGTCGCGCAGGGTGTTGCGGCCAACATGTCGGGTGAGGAACAGTCGCTGACGCTCGACGGCGGTGGCATCCTGGACTACTGCCGTCTGCACGACATCACGGTTCAGGCGTGGTCGCCGTTCCAGGCCAAGTTCTTCGACGGGGTGTTCCTCGGGTCGGACCGGTACCCCGAACTCAACGCCGTCCTCGACCGGTTGGCGGCCAAGTACGATGTCCCGACGATCGCGATCGCCACCGCGTGGATCACCCGGCATCCCGCGCAGATGCAGGTGGTACTCGGCACCACCACACCTGCCCGAGTTGCGGGTGCGGCACTGGGCTCGGATATCGCCCTGACCCGATCTGAGTGGTACGAACTGTTCCGAGCGGGTGGGCACCGCGTGCCCTGACCCGGATGTCGGACGAGGACCCTCCGAGCGGCCCGCGGACCGTGGGGTCGAGATGGTCGATCCATTGGTGGACGTGCTTGGCGGCGAATTCGGTGACGACGCCGGCGTTCCGGTCGGTACTCGAGTTGTCGGCCACAGCGATTCGGGTGCGGTCTGCCAGCCGCCCGGCGATCAGCACGTTCGCGGCTCACCTTCCCGGTTGTCAACGGCCGGGAAGGTGAGCCGTCGGCGCCGCAATTGATTGCGTCGGTCGCGTCCATTGGAGGTGCGTCGGGGGGCTGCGCGGTTGGTGGTAGCGGCGAGTGGGGAACCGACTGATCCCGACATTGTTGCGCTGGCCGAAGGCCGGAGCGGCGACGGCCCGACGGCCTGAGTTACGAAGGGCCGGTGTCGGCTTGTGCGACGATGTCCCTCAGCTTCACCGCCGGATCCGCCAACGCCTCCACATCGATTCGAAAACCGTTGCCGATCAACTTCTTTCCCGTCGAAAAATCCGACGGCGCGTTGACCGCCTCCACCGCGACCACGTTGCCGGCGGGCTGCACATGGTAGAACGCCACCGCGTTCTTACCCGGCGTGCGTCGGGTGACGATCCGAGCGTCCGGGGTGGTGAGCCCGGCCATCTTGAGTTTGAGGTCGAACTGATCGGACCAGAACCACGGCACCTCGTGCTCGTCGGGCTCGTGACCGAGAATGGCCGCTGCCGCTCGTTTGGCGTGTTCGGTTGCGGCGGGAATGGATTCGAGTCGTCGCAAACCGTGGTGGTCCTTGACCGGTCGGCGCGCGACGTCGCCGATGGCGAAGATGTGCGGGTCGCTGGTGCGACCGTCCTCGTCGGTGATGACGCCGTCGTCGTACTCCAAGCCGGCGCTGAGGGCGAGCTGGTCGTCGGGCGCGGCGCCGATGCCGACGAGCACGGTGCGGCAGTCGACCACCGTGCCGTCGTCGAGTTCCACCCCGGTCACCTCGGTGCCCTCGGAGCGGAGCCGCGCAACCGACCGTCCGGTCAGGATCGTGGTGCCCCGCTCACCGTGGTATTCGGCGAGCAGCCCGGACAGTTCGGCGCTGGCGACGCGCGCGAGGATGCGGTTCTCGCGTTCGATGACGGTCACGTTGATGCCGCGGGCGCGGGCAACCGCGGCGACCTCCATACCCACGTAGCCGCCACCGACGATGGCCAGATCGCCGCCGCGGTCCAGCGACCGGTTCAACGCGTCCGCGTCGTTGATGGTTCGCAGCGTGATCACCGACGGCGTGCCGTCCGGGGTGCCCGGTAGCGGGCGGGGGGTGGACCCTGTCGCCAGGACGAGGGTGTCGTATCCGATCGCGGTGCCGTCGGCGAGCACCACCGTCCGGTCGGCGGTCCGGACCTCGACAGCCCGTGATTGCGTCCGCAGGTCGATCCGGTTGTCGGTGTAGAACTCCGCCGGCCGCAGCAGTTGCTGAGCCGACGGGCCGTCGAATTTCTTCGACAGCGGCGGCCGGTGATAGGGCAGATGCTCCTCGTCGCCGATGACCGTGAGATGTCCGGCGAACTCGGACTGGCGCAGCAGCGCGGCCAGGCCGGCGCCGCCGTGTCCTGCGCCGATGATGACGACGGAGTGCTCAGTGCTGGGTATCACCCGTCTACGGTAGGCCGTCGGAGATGCTCGGCGGCAGTCGACCGCGCCTTGCATCCTCGGCGACGGCGTGATCTGTTCAGGCACAACACCATTGCCCGGTACCGGTCCCATCGGTAGCGTGACCGACCATGACTGATCAGTGTGTGTTCTGCGCAATCGTCGACGGCGCCGTCCCCAGCACCAGAGTCGCCGAAGACGACACCACGTACGCGTTCATGGACATCAACCCCGCATCCGACGGTCACCTGTTGGTGATTCCCAAGCGCCACAGCAGGGACCTGACCGAGATCTCCGTGACCGACCTCACGGCGGTCACCCTGACGGCGCAGCGCATTGCGAAAGTCGTGGTCGACGAGCTCGGGGCCGACGGCGTCAACCTGCTCAACTGCTGCGGAGCGGATGCGTGGCAGACGGTGTTCCACTTCCACATTCACGTGATCCCGCGCTACCGGGACAAGTCCAAGGACCGGCTCGGACTGCCATGGAAACCCGGCGTGCCGGGCGACCAGAAGACGATTGCCTCGATCGGCGATCGATTGTCGGCCGCGTTGTCCTGATCGCCGGATGATCGCCTGCCGATCTTCTGGGTGGAGCCGATCGACGCCTCCGACGCCGCGGCGCTCCTCGCCTCCGACGAGGAGCGCCACATCAGAGGTGTTGCGCTCCGGGTCGACGCGGGGAACATGCCCGTCTGAAGTTGTCCGGCACGAGCAAGGATCGAATTGATGGATTCGTGCAATCCGCCCATTGCTCGGCATGATGGAAGCAGCGGTGACATCGGCCACTTCACTATCCCACGATTCAATCGTGTGCTACTAATATGGAGAGTGGTCGCTGACAGACCCGAAGGAATCAGGTGAGAGATGAGCAACGACGCGTCCCGCCCGCACGGATGGCTGTACGTCAAGTACTGCTATGGCGCCAAGCTGCCGGCCTCGATGATCGACTGGGTACGTAACGACCTCGCCGGTCCCGGCGCGGCCACCCGGATGGTTCTGCGCTGGTCGATCCCGTGTATCGCCATTCTCGTCCCCATGCTGTTCACACCCGCAGATTGGCTGATCCGGGCCAACATGACCATCCCGATCCTGCTGCCGTACCTGTTCTTCTCGATCGCGCTCAACCGGGTCTACCGGCGCTTCCGCCTGACCCAGCACGGTCTCGATCCCGACCTGGTCAATCAGCAGGATCGTGTCAAGAACGCCGATCTGTACGAGGAGTACAACCGCAAGTACCGCGGTGGGCGGCGGGCCTGATCAGGCCACGAAGTCATCCCAATTCGTCGACAGGTAGTCGAGGAACTTCGGTCCCACCGACTCGCTGACCAGATGGTCGGCCGGGACCGGTTGCGGCGTTGACTGGTAGCCCGGGTCGGTGAGGACGCGGCGTGCGAAATCGTGGTGGATGATGCCGGCCGTGCCGATCAGTGCGAAGTCGGCACCGCGGTCGAGGCATTCGTGGATGCCGGGGCCGTCGAGGATCTTTCCGGCGACACCCAGCCGCGTGCTGCCGCGCGGTAGGTCGGTGAAGAACTCGATCAGATGCCGTCCCCGATGCTGCTCCTCGTACGGTTCCTTGAACGCATCCCACAGCGACATGTCGAGGTAGTCGAGCTTGCCGTCGGCGAGGACCTGGCGTGCGAGTTCTTGCGATTCGTCGAGCACGATGCCATACCGTTCCGGCGACAACCGCAGGCCCACTTGGAAATTCGACGACGTCGCGGCACGGATGCCGTCGATGATCTCGTGGATGATGCGAAACCGGTTGTCGGCGGAACCGCCGTACCGGTCGGTCCGGTCGCTGTGGCGCGAATCGAGGAACTGGCACAGCAGATACCCGTGTGCACCGTGGATTTCCGCGCCGTCGAAGCCGGCGCGTTCGCCACGCACCGCGGCGTCGACAAAGTCCTGCACGACACCCTCGACGCCGGCGGTCGTCAACGCGGTGGCGCCCTTCGCCGGGTCGTCCCATGCGCCGACGACGGGCCGGCCCGACAGCACGGAACTCGCGCGACGACCGCCGTGCTGCAACTGGACGGTGGCCACGGCGCCGGCGGCGTGCAGCCCGTCCGCGAGGCGAGTCAGGCCGCCGATGTGCTTGTCGTCGCTGATGCCGAGTTGCCCGGGAAACGAGAGCCCGGCCTGACTGACGAACGCCGCGCAGGTCATCACCATCCCGAAGCCACCCTCGGCGCGGCGGACCAGCCATCGGTACTCGTCGTCGTGGAGCGTGCCGTCGGGGTTGCTCTGAAGGTTCGTCAGAGGTGCCAGCGCGAGGCGATTGGCCCAGTCCGGGCCGTGGGTGAATGTCAGCGGCGACGGCAACGCGGTCATGCTCGGTTCCTCCTGGGGGTCGACCACTCGATGTATATCAGCCGCGCGTCGATACCCTCACCACCGTGGATACCGACGCAAACGTGAGCTTCGCCGACGACCTTGCCGTCGGTCATCGTTATCGGCTCGATTCGTACACGGTCGACGAGGCCGAACTCGTGGAGTTCGCCCGGCAGTGGGACCCGCAGGGGTTCCACATCGACCCGGAAGTCGCCGACGCCGGCGCGTACGGCGGCCTGATCGCCAGCGGCATCCACACCCTCGCCATCTATCAGCGCCTCGCGGTGCTCGGTGTGTTCAACCACTGGAGCGTGATCGCCGGACGGGAACTGAGCGACGTCCGGTTCCTACGCCCCGTGCGCCCGGGCGACACGTTGACCGGCACCGTCGGGATCGACGAGATCGCCTTCGACGAACGCGGGCGAGCGATGGTCACCACGTCCGCCGAACTGGTCAATCAGCGCGGTGCGGCCGTGCTGAGCCTGGTCGTCGGTGCATACGTGCGGGCTCGGGCCGGTCGGTCTGACGGCTGACCTGGTTTCGACCAGCGACGGGCTCGCTGCGCTCGCTCGTCGCGCTCAACCAGCGAGGACTCCTCGCGCCGGATGAGCCCACTCCCGCTCGTTTAGCTCCCTCCCGCTGGTTGGGCTCCCCTCCCGCTGGGTTGAGCCCACTCCCGCTGGTTGAGCCCCCCTATCGCTGGTTGAGCCTGTCGAAACCTCCCACCGTCGGCTGAGCCGCCCGCCGGTTGAGCCTGTCGAAACCCCACCCCCGCCGGCTGAGCCGCCCGGAGCGCCAGCGGAGGGCGTGTCGAAGCCTCGCACGCTGACAGCGCAACCTGCGGCCACCCGAACCTCGAAACCCCGCTCGCTGGTTGAGCCTGTCGGAACCACCCCTGTACTCCTTTACTAGGATATGCAACTATTCTTGATGACGTCGTCAATGCGAGGAGTGGTCATGGTGGATGAGCCGTCGGTGCTCTCTGGGGTCGTCGGGTCGGTCGCGACCCTGACGCTGAACCGGCCGAAGTCGATCAACGCGCTGGACCATTCGATGGTCACGGCCATGGACGAGTTGCTGCGCGCGTGGGCGGTCGACGACGCGATCTCCGCCGTCGTGGTGCGCGGCGCGGGGGAGCGTGGACTGTGCGCGGGCGGCGACATCGTCGCGATCCACCGCGACGCCTCCGCGCTGAGCAGCGACCCCACGGCCGGCGATGCGCAGGCCGCGGCCTGCCCGTCGGCCGCGTTCTGGCGAGACGAGTATCAGCTCAACGCCGACATCGCCCGCTACCCGAAGCCCTACATCGCGATCATGGACGGCATCGTGATGGGCGGCGGCGTCGGAATCTCCGCGCACGCCAACACCCGCATCGTCACCGACCGCACACGACTCGCGATGCCCGAGGTCGGCATCGGGTTCGTGCCCGACGTCGGGGGCACCCACCTGCTCGCCCGAGTACCGGACAACCTCGGGATCTACGCCGGACTCACCGCGAACTCGCTGTCCGGGGCGGACGCCATCGCGCTCGGCATCGCCGATCACTTCGTGCCGTCGGAGAACCTCGACGATTTCCTGTCCGCCATCGCCTCCACCTCGCTGGCCGACGCCCTCGCCACCTACGCCCAGGAGCCGCCCGAGGCGCGGATCGCGGGGCAGCGCGAATGGATTCGCGACGCATTCGCCGCCGACACGGTCCCCGGGATCATCGAGCGGTGCCGTGCGGTTGGCAGCGAGGAGGCGACCAAGGTCGCCGACACGATCGCCGCCAAGAGCCCGACCACCCTGACTATCACTCTCCGCGCGTTGCGCGAACCACTGCCCACCCTCGAGGACACCCTGCACCGCGAATACCGGGTCTCGATGCGGAGCCTCCTGCACCCCGACATGGCCGAGGGCATCCGCGCCCAGGTCATCGACAAGGATCGCAACCCGTCCTGGCGGCCACCCACGTTCGACATGGTCACCGCAGAATCGGTGGACGACTATTTCGCGCCACTTCCGGACAGCCTGGAACTGATCATCACCCAAGTCGCACAGGAGGATTCGAGTGTCTAAGCTCCAGACCATCACCGTCACCACAGAAGACCGCGTCGGTGTCATCACACTGAACCGACCGAAGGCACTCAACGCGCTCAATACCGAGCTGATGCGGGAAGTCGTCACGGCAGCAACCGAATTCGACGACGACCCCGAGATCGGTGCCATCGTCATCACCGGATCCGAGCGGGCATTCGCCGCCGGTGCCGACATCAAGGAGATGTCGTCGAAGTCCTACAGCGACGTCGTCACCGAGCAGTTCTTCGGCGCCTGGGATGACCTGTCGCGGTTGCGCACCCCGATCATCGCCGCGGTCACCGGCTACGCACTCGGTGGCGGCTGTGAGCTCGCGATGCTCTGCGACATCATCATCGCCGGCGAGAACGCCGTGTTCGCCAGCCCGAGATCAACCTCGGCGTGATCCCGGGCATCGGTGGCTCCCAACGACTCACGCGTGCCGTCGGCAAGGCCAAGGCGATGGACATGGTCCTCACCGGGCGGCAGATGAGGGTCGACGAGGCCGACCGCCTCGGGCTCGTATCCCGTGTGGTGCCCACCGAAGAATGCCTGACCATCGCGAAAGAGATTGCGGCAGAGATCGCCTCGAAATCGTTCATCGCCTCCTCGCTCGCCAAGGACGCCGTCAACCGCGCCTTCGAGTCGAGCCTCGCCGAGGGTGTGCGCGCCGAGCGTGCCCTGTTCTATTCGACCTTCGCCACCGAAGACCAGGCCGAAGGCATGGCCGCGTTCGTGGAGAAACGGGAGCCGAAGTTCCAGCACCGCTGACCTTTCCCGCTGGCCGAGTTCTCGACGAGCCGCATCGCTCGCTCGGCTGACCTTCTCCGCTCGTCTGGTAGGGAGGGAGGCGTCGCCGAGCCTGGATCCACCGATTCGTATCGCAAAGGCGGTGTGCGATAACGAAACGCATCTCGCAGATGTGACTGTGTCGGTACTCATCCGATCAAATCCGCCGCGTGTCATGATCCGCGAGCGCTAGCGCGCGAATGCGACCTGTGGAGGTTCGATTTCGGTGTGCGAGCGAGCAATACCGAGTTCGAGGCCCCGTAGCTCGGCGAGCCCCTTGAGCCGGCCGATCGCCGAATAGCCCGGGTTCACAGTTTTCGCCTGGTCGTCGAGTATCTGGTGGCCGTGGTCGGGGCGCATGGGGATGCGGCGCTGTTCGCGGCGCGACAGGTCGACCACCTCCTTGACGACCGCATACATGTCGGAGCTTCCGTCCAGGTGTGATGCTTCGTGGAAGTCGCCGTTGTCGTGACGCTGGACGTTGCGCAGGTGGAGGAAGCCGATCCGTGAGCCGAATCGCCGGATCATCGCGACCAGGTCGTTGTCGGCACGCACCCCGAAAGAACCCACACAGAAACACAATCCGTTCGCTGCGCTGGGCACGGCTTCGAAAAGGGCGGCCAGGTCGGCTTCCGTACTCACGACTCGCGGAAGCCCGAAAATCGGGTACGGCGGGTCGTCGGGGTGAACGACCAGGGTCACGCCGTACCGCTCGGCGACCGGGCAGACCTCGCGGAGGAAGTCGATCATGTTGGCGCGCAGCCGATCTGCATCGATGTCGGCGTATGCGTCGATGGCGTGCTGGAACTCGGCCGAGGTGAACGCTTCCTCGCTGCCCGGCAAACCTGCGATGATGTTGCGCTCGAGTCGGTGACGCTCGGTCTCACTCATGGTGTCGAAATAGCGTTCAGCCCGTGACCGGGTCTGTGCGTCGTATTCGTTTGCAGCACCGGGTCGTTGCAGGATGTGGAGGTCGTACACCGCCAACGCGTCTGCTTCGAACCGCAGCGCTTTTGCCCCGTCGGGAAGTGAATAGGCAAGGTCCGTCCGGGTCCAGTCGAGGACGGGCATGAAGTTGTAGGTCACGGTGTCGAGACCGCATTCGGCCAGATTGATCAGCGTCTGCTGGTAGGCCGCGACCGCGGCCTCATACCCATCCGCCTGCTGCTTGATCGCTTCGTGCACCGGCACGCTCTCGACGACGGTCCAGGTCATGCCGCTGTCTTCGATCATCTGGCGCCGCGCGCGGATCTCGTCGACCGGCCACACCTTGCCGTTCGGAATGTGGTGAAGCGCGGTGACAACTCCCTCGCATCCGGCCTGCCGGATGTCGGACAGGCTGACCGGGTCGTTCGGACCGAACCAGCGCATCGACTGCACCATTGCGTGATTGTTCATGACGGGAACTCCTTCGTCGGGAACCGATGATTTGCGCTGATGCTCAGGTGACGACCACGAACAGGGTGGCGGCGACGGCGAAACTGACCACGGACAAGATGGTCTCCAGCACGGTCCAGGTCTGCAATGTCTGTTTGACACTCATGTTGTAGAACTCGGAGATGATCCAGAACCCGCTGTCGTTGACGTGACTGAGGATGATCGACCCGGCGGCGATCGCCATGGCGATGAGGGCGAGGGCCACCTGAGAGTAGTTCTGATCGGCGACCAGGGGACCGACGATGCCGCCGGTGGTGACGATCGCAACAGTCGCCGACCCCTGGGCGATGCGCAAGCCGCAACTGATCACGTAGGCCAGCACGATGATGGGCAAGCCGGCCGCCGACATCGTCTCGGCCAGGGCGGTACCGATCCCCGTGGCCGAGATGACCTTGCCGAAAAATGCACCGGCACCGATCACGAGCAGCAGCATGCCGACGGGGCGTAGCGACTCGCTGGTGATGACACCGAGTTCCCCGACCGTGGACCCGCGCCGGATTCCGAGCACGTAGAACGCGATGAGCACGGTGATCAAGAGTGCGACCGCGGGATTGCCCAGGAAGGTGAGCACCTGCACGACCGCGCTCTCCGGGTCGAGCAGCATCGTGCCGAAAGTCGCACCGAGGATCAGGACAAGCGGGACCGCGATGATCGCGGCGATCAGGCGGACAGTGGGCGGTGAGGTGGTCGTCGGCGAGGTGACCGTAGCGGTGACCGCGCCACCAGTTCCACCGGATACACCGGTCGCGTCGTCGGTCGCGTCGTCATCGTCGGGGAGTTCCTCGACGAAGTCCGGCGGAACCTCGACGTAGACCCGCTTCCCGATGTAGGTGCCCCAGGCGATACCGGCAGCGAGGAACCCGGGAATGCCGCAGACGAAACCCATGAGGATCAGCCAGCCGAGATTGACGCCGAGGAGGCCGCCCAGTGACACGGGACCCGGATGTGGCGGAAGGAATGCGTGCGTCATCGACAGGCCGGCGAGCATCGGCAATGCATACAGCACCAGCGATTTCCCGCCGCGGACGGCAGCGACGTAGACCAGTGGCGTGAGGACGAAGATGCCGATGTCGAAGAAGACCGGTATGCCGAAGATGAGTCCGAGCACGCCCATTGCCACCGGGGCGCCGCGCTCGCCGAACATGCCCAAGAGGCGCGAGGTCAACACGTCGGCCCCACCGGATTTCTCCAGTATCGCTCCCAATACGGTGCCGAGGCCGATGATGAGCGCGACGTGACCGAGAATGCCGGCGAAGCCCTTCTCCAGCAGTGAGTCGCTGCTGTGTAACGGAGTGCCCACCAGGTCGGACACCGATACGCCTGCGGCCAGTGCCAGAAGCAGACCGGTGATCACGAGTGCGATGAATGGTTCGAGTTTGACCTTGATGATCGCGTACAACATGATGGCGATCGCGCCACCGCACAACACCAACAGTCCGGGAGTGGTGGTCCGCAACCAGTCGACTGCTGCGTTCATCGGACGAACACCTCCGCCTCGCGAGCGGGAGCCACCGCGTCGGTGAAAAGCCGCGCCCGCTGCTCGATCTCTGCCCATTGCCCGCGTGCGACCAGGTCGGGCGTCACGACGTCGGTACCTGCGGTGACCGCCGCGGCGCCGGCCTTCAGGTACCCGAGAGCATTGTCCACCCCGACACCTCCCGACGGCACCAGTCGGGCACCGGGAAATGGTCCGAGGAGATCAGAGATATAGGTCTGGCCGAACCCGCGGGCAGGAAAGATCTTCACCGCCGCCGCACCGAGGTCCATCGCCGTCATCACCTCGGATGGGGACAGCGCACCCATGAGTAGCGGGACGCCGGCGGCGGCGGCCACCTCGGCGACCTCGGTCCGCAGACCCGGCGTCACCAAGAACTGGGCACCGGTGCCGATCGCCAGACTCGCCTGCTCTCCGGTGAGCACGGTTCCGGCACCCACGATCGCGCTGGATTCAGCGGCCGCGGCCAGACAGTCGACCACATTCGGTGTGGTGAAGGTCAATTCGACGACTCGAATCCCGCCTCCCACCAGTGCATCTGCGAGCGCAGCGGGGTCGGGAATCTCCGCGGCTCTGACCACCGCGATCACTCGATCCGCGATGAGTGCGTCGATCGCACCCGGAGTTGTTGCCGTTGTGCTGGTCATCTTCTGGCCTTTCAGGGCGGCTTGTGCATCCACAGCCACTGCATTGCATAATGTGCAACGAATGTTGCAAAACTGTCGATGTGGCACTAGTGTGCATGGAAGCAGTGACAAACGCAACACCAACAACGGAGATTGATGTGACTCACGACGCTCCCGCACCCCCGTTCAGATCCCGCGTCGCATGCGTAGGGGAGGGGCTGGTCGTCCTTGCCGCGACACCTGGGCCGCTCGAGGATGCGGCAGGCTTCACCCTCGGCGCCGGCGGAGGCGAAGCGAACACCGCCTCGACGCTGTCGGGCCTCGGAGTGCCGACGGCCTGGATGTCCAGAGTCGGCGCCGACGGGTTCGGCCGGTACATGCTGCGGACACTGGGTGGCCGCGGTGTCGACGTGTCGGGGGTGGTCGTCGATCCGAGTCGGCCCACCGGCATCTACGTCAAGGAGTGCGGCACCGATACACACCGCGACCTGCCGACCGGTGATTCGCGTATGTTGTACTACCGCAAGGGATCTGCCGCGAGTGCTTTGGACGTCGGTGACATCCGACGTGGTCGAGCCGCCGACCTGCTGGCCCGTGTCGACCTCGTGCATGTCAGCGGGATCACCGCGGCGTTGTCGGATACCGCCCGCCGGACCGTCGACGCGCTTCTCAACGGCCCACACCGCACCAGCTTCGACTTGAACTATCGCCGCGCGCTGTGGGGTGACGACCGTGGCCGGGCGCGGCGAATCCTCGGTGACTGCATCTCACGCAGCGACATCGTGCTCGCGGGGGCCGATGAGGCGGCAGAGGTGTTCGGCACCGGCGACCCGGATCGGCTGCGGCGCATGTTTCCCGAACCCGAGTATCTCGTCATCAAGAACGACGCGCACGTCGTGACCGGTTTCCGTGGTGACGAGCGTGTCGACGTTCCTGCGCTCACCGTCCGGGTCGTCGAACGCATCGGCGCCGGCGATGCATTCGCGGGCGGCTATCTGGCCGGGCTCCTCGAAGGTCGTGACCACACCTACAGCATCAGACTCGGGCACGCCTGCGCCGCGAGTGCGCTCAGTCGCCACGCGGACGTCGCCGATCCACAGCCGAGGGGTGCATTGCACCGACTGGCTACACTGAGCGAACACGACTGGGCAACAACACACTACGACGACCTCGTCGACCTGCCGGAGGAAGCCACAGCATGAGCCAGAGTGTTTCGCGCGCACTCGCGATCCTGATCGGCCTCGCGGGTGAGCCGAAAACACTCGATCAACTCGCCGCCGAAATCGGCGTACACAAGTCCACGGTGCTGCGATTGCTGCAGACCCTGGAAGCCGATCGGTTCGTGCGCCACGACGACGCGCACCGCTACTCCCTCGGCTCCAGGCTCTTCGAGCTGTCCAACGTGGCGTTGGAGCAGCGCGACATCCGCACCGTGGCTCGCCCGCGCATCGTGGCGCTGAACGAATTGACCGGACAGACAATTCATCTCGCGACGCTCGAGTCCGGCGACGCCGTCTACATCGACAAGATCGATTCGCTCCACAGCGTTCGCATGTACTCGCGGATCGGTAAGACCGCCCCGCTGCACTGCACGGCGGTCGGCAAGGTCCTCGTTGCTGGGCTGCCTGATCAGGAACGCGCTGAAATCGCGGCCCGCATCGAATACACGCGGCATACGGCACGGACCATCGGCTCAGCCGAGGACTACCTGCGCGAGATCGAACTCGTCGACCGTCAGGGATATGCCGAAGACCATGAGGAGAACGAGTCGTTCGTCAACTGCATCGGCGTGCCTATCCGCGATGGAACCAACTCGGTCGTCGCCGCACTGTCCATGTCTGTGCCGGACATGCTGCTCAGTCACGAACAGGTTCTGGCCACATTGCCGCAGCTGCTCGACACTGCTGCCGCGATCTCCGAAGAACTCGGCTGGACCCGCGTGGAGACATCCCGCACGACCTGACGCGGTCCGTCGACGTCGATAGCCGTTGTGGCGACTGCGGTCACGGTGAGTTGCCGCACGGGGCGCGCTCCTGTCCCGCTCAACGTCTGTGTGGGCTGCATCTAGGGCGCGTCTCCCGATTCCCTTTGCAGGCCTTTGCGGCTCGATGGCCCCCTGGCCGCGTTGTCGTCGGTCACGATAGCTGCCGCTATCGCCGCGTCGGCGGCGGGTCACCAGCGGTGGATCGCCAATCCGGACGCGGTGTTCGCCGAGAGTCTGCGAACCATGTTCGATCTCATGGTTCCCCGCCGCCCGACCGATTGAGCGACGTGGGCGTCGCCCAACGGTTCACGCGAGCAGTTTGGCCGGGTACGAGTTCAACTTGGGATCCGAGAAGTACTGACTGACGTGCGTCGATCCGTTCAGATACCCCTGGATCAGCTTGAGGTCATTGAGGCTCGGAGCGAAATTGTTCTGCACGAAGATCTTGATGAAGTACTCCATCCAGTTGACGTTCGGTATGTCCGGCAGGTTGGTGGTGAACAACCCCACGATTCCCGGCAGCTTGCGCAAGACGCTGTTCACCGGAGTCGAAGCGATGCCGTCGCGGATATTGGACAAACCCCAAACACCCTTCGGCAGAGCGGGATATGCGCCATGAGCGCCGGCGATGCCTTCGACGTTGTTCCGGCGAAACGCCCGGGGGCTGGCGATCAACAGGGCTCCGTCGACTTCGAGGTCGGGGTAGCGGCCCGCGTGGAGCGATTCGAGGAAGTTGCTGAGACCGTATGCGCCCTCGCTATAGCCGACGATCAACGGGACATTCGGTGTCTGCCCGACATATTCGACCAGTCGTTCTTCGCAGTCTTTGAGCGCTTCGTTCAGACCGGCGTCGAACTCCAACGGGTTGCTGTTGCTGTTCACCGGGCCGATGCTGTTCTCGTACTTCAAGAACACGATCTGGTCGGTCGGGCGGAACCACTGTTTGCAGAGGTTGTACGCAACCATCGTGTGGTCGAGTTTCTCGCCGCAGCCGGCGACGAGGACGATTTCTCTGCTCATGGTCACTCCTCGGGTCTGGTCGTCGACACCGGGTGTCGATGTCGACGCATTTCGAGGATGACGCGGTGGAGCCGCGAGGTCGCGCGTAGTCCACTACGCGAATCGGCAGGTGAGGACGTCACAACTCCCTAACAACCACCGTCTCCGACTTGGGCCGTTCGTTCGCAGGCCACTAGAGTCTGGTGCAGATGTGACTGATGTTGTTAAAGGGGCTTATGGTGCGTAGTCGATGGGGTCGTCGGCGGTTGGTGCCGACTGGAGTCGCCGTTGCGGTGGGTATGGCGCTCGCCTCGGGGGCGGGGCTTGCCGCGGCCGCTCCGATGCCCGATCCAGCCGTCTCGCGCCTCGACACCGTGATTCACGAGGCGCCACAGCACATGACCGCCATCGTCTACTCGGCGTCGATGCAACGCATGATTCCCGTCTCTATCCTCCTTCCGCGCGACACGACCAAACCCCGCCCGACCCTGTATCTGCTCAACGGCGCCGGCGGCGGTGAGGACTCGGCCACCTGGTCGGCGAAGACCGACTACGACAAGTTCTTCGCCGACAAGAACGTGAACGTGGTGACGCCCATCGGGGGCGCGTTCTCGTACTACACCGACTGGCAGCGCGACGATCCGGTGCTCGGCCGCAACAAGTGGACGACCTTCTTCACCAAGGAACTGCCGCCGCTGATCGACAAGGAACTCAAGACCACCAAAGTCAATGCGATAGCAGGTATTTCGATGGCGGGAACGTCGGTCCTCAACCTGGCGATCGCGGCACCGAAACTCTATCGGTCGGTCGCCGCCTACAGTGGCTGCGCCCGCACGAGTGATCCGTTGGGGCAGGCCTACATTCGGATGGTCGTCGCCGATCGTGGACAAGGCAATGTCAACAACATGTGGGGGCCCATGGGCAGCGGCGGCTGGGTGGCCAACGACCCGTACCTCAACGCGGCAAAGCTGCGCAGCACCAAGGTGTACATGACGAGCGGCAGCGGACTTCCGGGCCCCTACGACCGGCTCGACGCACCGCTGGTGGCCGGCAATCCGTTTACGCTCGCCAATCAAGTGGTGCTCGGCGGCCTGATCGAGGCGGCGGTCAACAAATGCACCCGGGACATGGTCGCCAGGATGCGGCAACTGCATGTACCGATGCGGGTGATCATGCGGCCCACCGGAACCCACTCCTGGGGCTACTGGGAAGACGATCTGCACCGCACCTGGCCGATGATCGCCGCCGATCTGAATCCTGTCCCGGCCAAACCGAAGCCGGCTGCCGCGGCGACCACCAAACCGGTCGCCAAGCCGCCACAAACCGGCCACTGACCCCGTCACCGTGCGTCCCTCCCCGTCGAGTGGGCGCCGAATCTCGTCGACCGTGCGCCCCCATCGGTCGAGTGTGCGCCGATTCTCGTCGACCGTGCGCAGATTCTCGTCGAGTGGGCGCGGCCTTTGAGGAGGGATGCACGGTGTACGACCGACGATGCCCAGTCGACGACCGACGACGCCCAGTCGATGGTGGAGGGCACCCACTCGACGAGCGAGGGCGCCCAGTCGACGGTAAAGGGCGCCCACTCGACGGTGGAGGGCGCCCAGTCGACGGGCGAAGGCGTACGGCCGTTCGAACTACTTGATGCGGTCTTTGAGCAGCAGTCGGACGGTCAGCTCGAGACGATTGGTGACATCGGTCGCCGATGCGCGGCGGGTCAGCCACTGCACCAGATTCGACATCCACACATCCGAGATCACGCGCGCGATCGCGAGATCTTCTTCGGTCGGTTCACCCTGGTCGCCGACGATGGCGCCGGCCAACAATCGGTCGATGATCCCCGCGACCTGGTCGACCTCGGTGGTCGCCGACGCGTCGGCGAACATGAACGCGCGCGTCATGGCCTCGGTGAGCAGGGGGTCGCGCTGCATCGCGTAGGTGATCATGTCGAGGACATGCCGAAGGCGTTCGATGCCGTTGTCGCCGCGCAATTGCGACCGGTCGACCCGCGACTCCACCCGCTCGAACTCCCGGGCCAGCGCGGTGACCAGCAGATGCACCTTCGACGGGAAGTAGCGGTACAACGTCCCGACCGCGACGTCGGCCTTGTCGGCGACGGTGCGCATCTGCACCGCGTCGTATCCACCCTTGGACGCGAGAGCCAGGGTCGCGTCGAGGATGCGACGACGCCGCTCCCGCTGCGCGGCCGATCCGGTCTCGGCCCCCGTCGACGACGAAGCAGAGTCCGCGGTCGGCTCGACCGAGGTGTTTGCCGGTGCGGAACGTGCCATTTTCGCTCTGACATCCTCACGTTGTCGTCTACGGTTTGGGTATACCGGTCGGCAAACCCATTCGCATATTAGAACAGGTTCTAATTGCTCCCCACAACTCGACATTCAGAACAATTGAGTGACGATCGACACGCCACCTGGGGCGAGAAGCGATGAATCGCAAGGACGTCTACACCCACGGTCACGCCGGCGTCGTCGTGCGCAGCCATGCCGCGCGCACCGCCGCCAACTCCGCGGCGTACCTGCTGCCGCTGCTGCAACCGGGCCTGGATCTCCTCGACGTCGGCTGCGGACCCGGCAGCATCACCATCGATCTCGCTGCCGCCGTCGCGCCTGGGCGGGTGCGTGGCGTCGAGATCACCGAGGCGCCGCTGGCGGCGGCTCGGGCGGGCGCCGACGAACGCGGGGTGGCGGTCGAGTTCGCCGTCGACGACGCCTACGGACTCTCGGATGCCGACGACACCTACGACGTCACCCACGCTCACCAGGTACTTCAACACCTCTCGGACCCTGTCGCGGCACTGCGCGAGATGCGCCGCGTGACCCGCCCCGGCGGAGTGGTCGCGGTCCGGGACGCCGACTATGCCGCCTTCACGTGGTGGCCGGAGGACCCTCGGCTCGATCGCTGGCTCGAGGTCTACCGGGCGGTCGCCCACGGTAACGCCGCCGAACCCGACGCCGGACGTCGTCTCCTCGCCTGGGCGCACGCCGCCGGATTCACCGACGTCACCCCGTCGGCATCGGTGTGGTGCTACGCGACGCCCGAGGACCGCGCCGCCTGGGGCGGTATGTGGGCCGAGCGGGTCTACTCGGCCATGGGCCAGATGGCCCTCGAACGCGGGCTCGCCACCGAGGCCGACCTCGCGGACATCTCGACGGCATGGCGCGACTGGGCCGCACACCCCGATGGCTGGATCGTCATCCCGCACGGCGAACTCCTCGCACGCGCCTGACCCTCCTGCGTGGCGTCACGTCTCGATGTTCGGGACCGGCGCCTACCGGACAGCGACATCACGTGGCATATTAGAACACGTTCTAGTTCGCATGCTCAGACGACAGCAGAGGAATCTCGTGCCCATCGCCACGTCTCCCGAACAGATCGCGGTCTGCGAAGCGATCGCCACCTGGGCGCGCGGCGTCCGAACCACTGATCTCATTCGCGACGACATCGACAAACCGGCCGACCGATGGACCGAGCTGTTCGGCCAGTTGGCCGACTTCGGGGTGTTCTCGGGTGCGGTCCCCGAGGACCGTGGTGGACTCGGCGCGACGTTCACCGACGTCGCCGCGATGCTCGAGCAATGCGGCAACAGCCTGGTGCCCGGACCGCTGGCCGCGACCGTGGCTGCTGCGGTGGCGCTCTCCCGGTGCGACGACGACCGCGCCTGGGATCTGCTGGCCGCCGTCGCGGCGGGCGAGATGTCGGTGGCCGCCCCCGGGTCGGCGTATGCGAGGCGGGACCTGCCCCGGCTTCGGGACGGTGAGGTCGACCTCGGCATCGTGCCGGGGCATGTGGAGAGTGGCGCCGTCTTGGTGCTCCTCGCGGATGACGGCTCCGCCGATTCTCCGCTCCCTGAGGAGCCCGCGAGCGCGGGTGCCCTTCGAAGCGCTCGTTCCTCGCTGACTGGGGAACCGCGCGCGTCGCGAAGGGTCGGTGCCACGGCACGTCATTGGTGCCTCATCCCGCCCGGCGTCGGCGCGGTCGATGCGCTGGCGCTCGGAGCGATCAGCGGCACGGAATCGGTGTCCCGCATCCGTCTCACCGGCATCGAAACGTCGGAGCTCATCCACTTCGACGACGAGGCCGTGATCGGTGGAATTCTCACGGCGTGCGTGGCCGCCTATCAGAGCGGAGTGGCGCGCTGGGCGCTCGATACCGCGGTCGAGTACGCGAAGGTGCGGACCCAGTTCGGTGCGCCCATCGGGTCCTTCCAGGCGATCAAACACATCTGCGCCGAAATGCTTTGTCGAAGTGAGGAACTCACCTGTGTGGCGTGGGATGTCGCGCAAGCCGTCGACGGTGCGATCATTCCCGGGGCCGGCGATCATGCCGTTGAGCAGCTCGAGATCAGCGGTCTCGCGGCCGAGGTCGTCGCGGCCGATGCCGCGTTCGCAAACGCAAAGGACTGCATTCAGGTCCTCGGCGGCATCGGGTTCACCTTCGAGCACGATGCGCACCTCTACCTCCGCGCGGCGATGACCTCGCGCTCGGTCCTCCGGCAAGGCATATCCGCGCGGGAAGAGCTGGGCCGTCGGTCGATCGAGGGGGTGCGGCGCACCTTCGACTTCGACCTGTCGCCGGTCGAGCACCGGCGCGACGAGGTGCGTGCGACCATTGCCGAGATCGCTTCCGCGGGAACGGATGCCGCGCGCAGATTGATGGCCGAGTCGGGTTTGCTGATGCCGCACTGGCCGGCACCCTACGGACTCGCCGCCGAGCCCGCCCTGCAATTGCTCATCGACAGCGAGTTCGCCCGCGCCCAGGTGGAACGCCCGGACTTGGTGATCGGCGCGTGGGCGATTCCGACGATCCTCGAACACGGGACGGATCTTCAGCGTGACCGGTTCGTCATGCCAACCCTCCTCGGTGAGATCATCTGGTGCCAGCTCTTCAGCGAACCGGAGGCGGGCTCGGACCTGGCGGCGTTACGTACCAAGGCGATCCGTGTCGACGGCGGCTGGGAGTTGCAGGGGCAGAAGATCTGGACGTCGCAGGCGCACAACGCACAGTGGGGTGTGTGTCTGGCCCGCACCGACCCGGATGCGCCGAAACACAAAGGCATCACCTACTTCCTGGTCGACATGACCGCACCGGGTATCGACATCCGACCGCTGCGCGAGCTGACCGGCCACGCGAAATTCAACGAGGTGTTCCTCGACGGAGTCTTCGTGCCTGACGACTGCGTGGTCGGTGAGGTCAACAACGGTTGGCGACTTGCCCGGACAACGCTGGCCAACGAACGGGTCGCGATGCTCGGCGCCGGCCTCGGTCGCGACATGGCGGCGCTCCTCGATCAGATCGATGCCCGCACCGAGCCGCTGACACCCGGTGAGCTCGCCGGCTTCGGGGCGCTCGTCGCCGAGGCGCATGGGGGTCGAGTCATGGACGCCCGCATGGTGATGCAGGCGCTGCAGGGGCACGATCCGGGTGGGCTGTCGAGCGTGCGCAAGCTCGTCGGCGTCCGTCACCGTCAGGCCGTTCCCGAGTTCGCGCTGGAGATCCTCGGCGTCGAAGGGGCAGCAGCCAGTGAATCGTCGACCGGGTTCCTGCAGAACAGGTGTCTGTCGATCGCCGGCGGTACCACCCAGATATTGAAGACCGCGGCCGCGGAACGGATTCTCGGGCTGCCGCGTGGCTGACGTGTCGGGTCGTCGTCGGCGATGTGGGAACGCGCCGCAGGATGGTTTGATACAACTAGAACAGGTTCTAAAATTGAGGCCCGATGTGTGAGGAGGCAACGCGGTGGACTTCGCTCTCGATGAGACGGCGGTCGCGGTCCGCGACGCAGCCGCGGAGGTGTTCGCGCGGCATCAGCCGGACTGGGATTCCAAGTTCGGGTTGCGTGGACTGGGCGAGGCGACCATCGGGGCGTTCGACGAGGTCCTGTGGCGATCCCTGGTCGACGCCGGGCTGATGGCGTTGCCGCTCCCGTCCGATCTCGACGGCGACGGCCTCGACGTCCTCGGACTTCAACCACTCCTGCGAGGACTCGGCCACGCCGCGGCGGTGGTCCCGGTGCTCGGCACGGTGACGTCGGCACTCACGCTCCGGCACGCCGCGGAGCCTGCACGCGACCGATGGAGCCGGACGCTTACCGGCGGCGCCTGGCACGCTGTCGCGATCGGCGAGCCCGGCGACATGCTCACCTCGACCCCGCGCACCACCATTCGGGGCGGTCTGCTCAGTGGCAGCAAGGTCGGTGTGTTGCATGCCGACGGCGCAGCCGCTTTCGTGGTGGCTGCTGACGGTGGCGTCGTGATGATCGCCGCCGATGCACCCGGTATCACCATCACCCGCACCACCACATCGAGCGGCTGGGGGGAGTACACGGTCCGGTTCGACGATGTCGCCGTCGATGAAGCCGACATCATCGGCACCGACGTCGGAGTGCTTCGTGACAGGTACCGACTTGCCTTGTGCGCCTACGCCGATGGACTGGTCGCCGGTGCCACCGGTCTCACCGCCGACCATGTGACGAATCGCGAGCAGTTCGGTAAGCCCATCGCGCTGTTCCAGGCCGTGGGACAGCAACTCGCCGACATCTACGTCGTCGCCCGCTCGATGAACCTCGCGACCACCGCAGCTGCCTGGCGCATCTCCGAAAGTCTCGACGCCGCACAGGATCTTGACATCGCCACCTACTGGCTGGCAGCCGAGATCCCGGCGACTCTGCGCACCATGACCCACCTTCACGGCGGGATCGGCGTCGATGTGACCTATCCGCTGCACCGGTACTTCTCCATCGGCAAGGACCTCGCCCGACTGATCGGCGGTGCCGACGCACGACTCGACGAGATCGCCGACGGCACCGACACCCGGCTCGAAGCGAAAGCATAGGCGGCACATGTTCATCGACCTCACCTCCGAGCAGAAGGCGTTGCGCGCCGAGTTGCGCGAGTACTTCGCCGACCTCATAAGCCCGGCCGACGCCGAAGTGATGCTGACCCAACGACACGGAGAGACCTACCGCAAGCTCATCCGGCAGATGGGCACCGACGGCTGGCTCGGTGTCGGCTGGCCGAAAGAATACGGCGGCAAAGGTTTCGGGGAGATCGAACAACAGATCTTCACCAACGAAGCGGTCCGCGCCGACGTGCCGCTGCCCGCCGTGACCCTCCAAACCGTCGGCCCCACATTGCAGGTCCACGGCACCGACGAGCAGAAGCGAAAGTTCTTGCCCGCCATCCTCGCCGGGGAAGTGCATTTCGCCATCGGCTACACCGAACCGGCCGCCGGCACCGACCTGGCGTCGTTGACCACCAGTGCGGTTCTCGACGGCGATCACTATGTGGTCAACGGGCAGAAGATCTTCACCACCGGCGGCCATGACGCCGATTACATTTGGCTGGCAGTGCGCACCGACAAGGACGCACCGAAACACAAGGGCATCTCGATCCTCATCGTCGATACCACAGATCCCGGATACAGCTGGACCCCGATCATCACCGCCGACGGCGCCCACCACGTCAACGCCACCTACTACAACGACGTGAAGGTGCCGGCGTCGATGCGTGTCGGCAACGAGGGCGACGGCTGGAAGCTGATCACCACCCAGCTCAATCACGAACGCGTCATGCTCGGGCCCGCCGGACGCATCGATGGGCTCGCCGCCCGTATCCGTTCGTGGGCACAGCAATCCGGGCCCGACGGCACCGTCATCGCCAAGCACCCGGATGTGCGACGCGCCCTCGCCGAGATCGACGCCCACGCCCGGATCAACGAACTGCTCAACTGGCAGGTCGCCTCCACGGGTGAGGCCATCTCGATGGCCGACGCCGCGGCGACCAAGGTGTTCGCCACCGAACGCCTGCAACACATCTGCCTGCTGATCAACGACATCGTCGGCCGCTACGGCGATTTCACCGACCCGGATACCGCCAAGCTGGTCGAGTGGCTCGACGTGCAGCAGAAACGCAACGTGGTGATCACCTTCGGCGGCGGGGTCAACGAGGTGATGCGCGACATGATCGCCACCGCCGGACTCGGATTGCCGAGGGCCAAGCGATGACTATGTCCGCTGGTCGAGTAGCCCCGAGGAACGATCGATGACCATGTCCGCTGGTCGAGTAGCCCCGAGGAACGATCGATGACCATGTCCGCTGGTCGAGTAGCCCCGAGGAACGATCGATGACTATGTCCGCTGGTCGAGCAGCCCCGAGGAACGAGGGGCGTATCGAGACCACCCCCGACGACATCCGCACCGCCGCCGACGCCATCAAGGCCGACGGCCTGTCCGCACCCCGCGCCGGCCGCGACCCGATCAATCAGCCGATGATCAACAACTGGGTCGAGGCGATGGGCGACGACAACCCCATCTACGTCGACGATGCCGCTGCCCGCGCCGCAGGCCACCCCGGTATCGTCGCACCGCCGGCCATGGCACAGGTATGGACCATGCGCGGACTCCACGGGCAACGCACCGACGACGACCCACTCGGCCGCGCCTCCGCGCTCTTCGACGACGCCGGCTACACCTCGGTGGTCGCTACCAACTGCGACACCGTCTATCACCGTTACACCCGGCCGGGCGAAGAGGTCTCGCTCGCCGCCGAACTCGTCGACGTCGTCGGACCGAAGACCACCGCGCTCGGCGAGGGCTGGTTCTTCACCACTCGCAACGTGTGGTCGGTCGGCGACGAGGTGGTCGCCGAAATGTCGTTCCGCATCTTGAAATTCCGGCCGCCCGCCGACGGCGCGGCCGAGCCGACGCCGATCACCGAGGTCCCCGACGACCTCGATCCCACACGCATGCTCAAGCCCAGCGTCAGCCGCGACACAGCGTTCTTCTGGGACGGCGTCGCGGCGCACGAACTGCGCATCCAGCAGGTCGACGACGGCTCGCTGCGCCATCCGCCTATTCCCGCGACATGGAAAGCGCGAACCGCCGACGGCGTTGTGCCCCAAACGGATTACGTGGTCGCGGCGGGACACGGAACCGTGTTCAGCTACGTCGTGCACCACGCACCGAAGGTGCCGGGGCGACAGGTGCCGTTCGTCGTCGCGTTGGTCCAACTCGACGAGGGCGTGAGGATGCTCGGCGAACTCCGCGACGTCGATCCGGCTGCGGTGCGCATCGGGTTCCCGGTCGAGGCGACCTTCCTCGACTTCCCGGCCGACCCCGACACCGGAACGGGCGCCTGGACCCTCTACGCATGGACCCCGGCGCAGGAGGCGCAACAGTGACAAGCCTTGCCCCACAACCGGTCACCGTCGCCGATACGCTACCGCCGCTGACCATCGAGGCCACACCCACCTTCGTCGTGGCCACGGCCATCGCCACCCGCGACTTCCAGGACGTCCACCACGACCGGGATCTGGCGCAGGCCAAAGGGTCCAAGGACATCTTCGTCAACATCCTCACCGACACTGGTCTCGTCGAACGCTATGTCACCGACTGGGCCGGCCCGTCGGCCCGCATCCGATCGATCAACCTCAAACTCGGTGTGCCGTGGTACGCCTACGACACGGTCACCTTCACCGGCGAGGTCACCGACATCACCGCCGGCGTGATCACCGTGTCCGTCACCGGTACGAACTCACTGGGGAAACATGTGATCTCCACGGTCACAATGGAACTCGACACAGCGGGTGAGGCGTGATGGCGACGCTGTCCGGCCAGGCAGCCATCGCCGGCATCGGTGCCACCGAGTTCTCCAAGGACTCGGGTCGCAGCGAGCTGCGTCTGGCCGCCGAAGCGGTAAACGCTGCCATCGCCGATGCCGGGCTCACACCCGCCGACGTCGACGGTCTGGTCACCTTCACCATGGACACCAACGCCGAGATCGCCGTCGCGCGTGCCGTGGGGATCAAGGAGATGACCTACTTCTCCCGCATCCACTACGGCGGTGGTGCTGCCTGTGCCACGGTGCAGCAGGCCGCGATGGCGGTCGCGACCGGGGTCGCCGACGTGGTCGTGGCCTACCGCGCGTTCAATGAACGGTCGGGGCTGCGGTTCGGTCAGGTCAACAGCGCTGTCGCCAACCAGGAGAACTCGTCGGGCACCGACAACGCGTTCTCCTACCCACACGGCCTGTCCACGCCGGCGGCCTTCGTCGCGATGGTCGCGCAGCGATACATGTATGAATATGGCGCCACCAGTGAGGATTTCGGCCGCATCGCGGTGGTCGACCGTAAGCACGCGGCAGTCAATCCGAGCGCGTTCTTCTACGGCAAACCGATCAGCATCGAGGACCACCAGCAGTCGCGGTACATCGCCGAGCCGCTGCACCTGCTCGACTGCTGTCAGGAATCCGACGGCGGGGTGGCGATCGTCGTCGTATCCGCCGAGCGGGCAAAGGATCTGCCGCACACCCCGGCGATCATCGCCGCTGCCGCCGCCGGCAGCGCCGACGACCAGTTCATCATGTCCAGTTACTACCGCGACGAGCTCGCCGGCCTACCCGAGATGGGCCTCGTCGGGCGGCAGCTGTGGCGGCAATCGGGGCTCGGGCCGTCGGATATGGATCTGGCCATCCTCTACGATCACTTCACCCCGTACACCCTCATGCAACTCGAGGAACTCGGGTTCTGCGGTCGCGGAGAGGCCAAAGACCTTGTGCGTCAACCTGGTGCACTCGAAGTCGGGGGTCAGCTGCCGCTGAACACCCATGGGGGACAGCTCGGTGAGGCCTACATCCACGGGATGAACGGTATCGCCGAAGCGGTCCGGCAGATCCGCGGCGATTCGGTGAACCAGGTTGCCGACGCGGAGAAGGTTGTGGTCACCGCGGGTACCGGCGTACCCACCAGCGGCTTGGTCCTGACACGTTCGTAGATGCAGCACAAGGGGAGTAGAGATGAAGTTCAATCTGGCAGACGTGTTCGAGACGGTCACCGACGCGGTACCCGACCGCATCGCGCTGAGCTACGAGGGGCGACAGTTCAGCTATCCCGAGCTCGACCGGCTGGCCAACCAGGTGGCACATCTGTTGGCCGAGCACGGGATCGGCGCCTTCGACAACGTGTCACTGTTCCTAAAGAACAGCGTCGAACACGTCACCAGCCTGCTCGGATTGCTGAAGATCCGGGCTGTGCCGGTCAACGTCAACTATCGCTACACCAATCCCGAATTGCAGTACATCTTCGACAATTCCGACTCACGGGCGATCATCGTCGAGATGCCCGAGCATCAGCGCAGCGTTGCGGCGCTCCTCCCCGCGCTACCCACGGTACGGGCGGTATTCGTCATCGGTGACATCGTCGACGAACTCACCGACGCTGCGGCGGACCTGCCCGACGGTCGGACAGTGGACATCGTCTCGTTCGCCGACTCCGAATCACAGCCCGCCAAACGGGATTTCGGGCCGCGGACCGGCGAAGAGCTCTACCTGCTCTACACCGGCGGTACCACCGGATACCCCAAGGGCGTCATGTGGCAGCACGACGACTTCTTCCGCAAACCCCTCTCCGGCGGCAACCCGTATGGCGAGGCGCGCAAGGATCTGGCCGAACTCGCCACCGCGGTCAAGGATTTCCCGTCGATCGCGTTCCTGCTCGCCGCACCGTTGATGCACGGCGCCGCGTCGTACTCCCTGTTCACCTTTTTCACCCTCGGTGGACGCCTGGTCATCCAGCGCGACTTCGACCCGGCGAAGATCGTGTCGAGTGTGGAGTCCGACCAGGTCAACATCATCCTCATCGTCGGTGACGCGATGGGCATGCCGCTGGTCGAGGAGTTCGAACGTCGTGCGGGCACAGTCGATCTCACCTCCTTGTTCTCGGTGACCTCGGGTGGCGCGATCTGGTCCTCGCATAATCGAGAACGGTTCCAGGGGGTCAAGCCGGACCTGGTGTTGCGCGACAACTTCGGCGCATCGGAGTCGGGCAATGACGGCGAGATCATGATGGACGACAACGGCAACCTCCGGGTGCCGCCGACCGACAAGATGATCGTCGTCGACGATCGGCTCAACAAGATCGAACCGGGGTCCGGAGACGTCGGCTACATCGCCCGCATCGGCAACGTGCCGCTCGGGTACTACAAGGATGAAGAGAAGTCCGCCAAGACGTTTCCGACCCTGCCCGACGGCACGCGGATCTCCATCCTCGGGGACATGGGCACCGTGGAGGCCGACGGCACCATCGTCTTCCTCGGCCGCGGCTCGCAATGCATCAACACCGGCGGCGAGAAGGTCTACGCCGAAGAGGTCGAGGCGGTGCTGCACGCATACCCGGCGGTCGGCGACGCCCTGGTGGTGCCGGTGCCCGACGAGAAGTACGGGCAGCGAGTGGCCGCGGTGATCGCGGTGGCCGACGGATCCACCGAACCCACGCTCGACGAGATCCAAGAGTATTGTCGGGCATCGCTTGCCGGCTACAAGGTTCCCCGGACGGTGGTGTTCGTCGACGAGGTCAAGCGCACCCCGGCCGGCAAGGCCGACTACCGCTGGGCCAAGAACACCGCTGCGTCAGCGTCGAGCGAGCCGGCGCCGGCGTAGGCGGGTCTCGATGCGCGCGGCTCCTTCGTCGCCGGGCTTACTCGACCAGCGGGAGGGCTCCTCGGGTCGCCGGGCATAGTCGACCAGTGGGAGGGCTCCTCGGGTCGCCGGGCATAGTCGACCAGCGGGAGGGCCCCTCGGGTCGCCAGACATAGACCAGCGGCACGGCTCCCTCCGTCGCTGGTCGAGTAAGCCACGAGCGAGCGCAGCGAGCCCGAGGCGCATCGAGACCGCCCACTCTGACGACCGCTAACTCACCTGCAACGCAACCCACAACGCCACCACCGCGACAAAAAGCGTGGGCGGCACCGTCACCAACCCCAGAAGCACGTACCGCCGCGACGGCGTGGCCACCGAATGCCGGTGCATCACGTCGCGCCACAAGAGATTGGCGAGCGAGCCGAACCATGCCAGGTTCGGTCCGATGTTGACGCCCAACAGAACTGCGAGAATCAGCGCGGGCTGATGGGCGACCGACGGCACCAGCAGCAGGGTGGCCGGCAGATTGTTGAGCACGTTCGCCACCACTGCGGCGAGTGCGGCAACCGCGAGCAGGGCCAACAGCCCGGTCCCCGTGGGGATCAGCCGACTCACCGCGTCACCGAGCGGCCCCTGACGCACCGGCAGGATGATCACGCCCAGCGCTGCGACGAAGGCGAGGAACGGGATGTTCACGGCGCGCACCGTGCTGCGTGCGGTCTCGGCGGGAGCACGAAACAGACCGGGCAACAGCATGATCAGCGCACCAATCGTGGCAACCACCACCAGTGGGACACCGAGCGGCTCGGCGACCACGAAGGCGACCAACAACAATGCCAGACACACCAGAATGGCCACCGGAGTGTGTTGGGGCGCGGCGTCAGGCTCGGCGGCTGCGACCGGACGCATGGGCGCCGACAGTTCTCGGGCAAAGAACCATCGAAAGACCAGATACTCCACCACGATTGCGGCCAGCCACGGGCCGACCATGTACCCCGTGAAACCGAGGAAGCTCAATCCCGTCGCGCTGAACGCCAGGAGGTTGGTCAGATTTGACACCGGAAACAACGTCGATGCGGTGTTGGCGAGGTGATTGCTTGCGTATCCCACAGGTCCGATGCGTGCACCAAGGCGCCGAGCCGTGGCCACGGCCACCGGCGTCAGCAATACGATTGTCGTATCGATGGACAGCACCGCGGTGGTGAGTGCGGCTACCACGAAAACGATGCGCAGCAACCGATTCGATGATCCGCGGCTCCACTGCGCGAGGACCGATCCCACCCAGCCGAACACCCCGGTGCGGGCACACACATCGGCCACCACCAGCATCGCGGCCAGGAATCCGATGGTCGGGGCCATGAACCGGATCTCGTCGACGGCCGACGACCAGTCGGTGAGCCCCGACGCGACGAGAATCGCTGCGGCAGGCACCGCCACGACCGCCGGAGGCACCCGTCGGAGCCCGATCGTCGCGGCGATCACGACGACGAGAATTGCGACGGCGATGACGGTCCCGACGGCGCTGTCCGGCGAGAGCATCAGTCACGCACGTCGGTGGAGATATCGGTGGTGTCGTCGAGATCGTCGGCCGATGACGGCCACTGGTCTTCGCCTGGCTCGACGACGCGCCGCGGGGCGAGCCACAGCAAGACCAGGGCGCTGCCCGTCAGGATGGCACCGAGGATGATGTACGCCTGGCTGGCCGGCGCGCTGAACGCTTCCTGCGCACCGTGCAGGATCTGCTGCGCCAGTTGCGGGGATTGGGCGGCCAACCGATCGGCGACGGTCGTCGCTTCGGCGAGTGAGCGCGAGATGTGGTCGGCAGCGGCATCTGCCTGTTCGATCATGATCTGACCGCCCGCCTGATCGCCCGCCGCGACACGTTGCTGCCCGGCTTGCGCCATCTGTGTCTGGACCGAGTCGGCGACGGGTGCGATCCGCGACGCGTACCCGGCGGCGGCGATGCTGCCGGCGAGCGCGATGCCGATGGCGGCCCCGATCTCCCGTGCGGTGTCGTTGACGGCCGAACCCACGCCCTGATTGGCCAGCGGTGTGTTCGACATGATCGCCGTCGTCGACGGAGCTGTCGCCAAACCGATGCCGATGGAGGACAAGCCGATCCACCACACCAGGGACCAATAGGTGTCGTGGTGAATGGCGCCGAGGAAGACGATGCCGAGGCCCGCGAGCAGGATTCCGCCGGCCAGGACGAAGCGCAGCGAGTGGAATCGCACGGCAACCCAGTTGCCCAGGAGCGCGAAGATCGCGGTGCCGGCAACCATCGGCATCAGGGCGAACGCGGACTGCAGCGGCGTGTACTCGAACACCAGCTGAAACTGTTGCAGCAGAAGATAGAACGTGCCGAAGGTGGCGAAAAACTGCATCATGACCGACAACGATCCGGCGCCGAAGGCTCGGTTGGTGAACAGCCGAACGTCGAGCAGCGGTGTCGCGATGCGCAATTCGAGGATGCAGAACGCGACGACGAGCACGACACCGCCGATGAGGGTGCCGAGGACAAGCGGGTCCGACCAGCCGCGGTGCGGCGCCTCGAGGAGACCGAACACGATCCCGATGACGGCAAGAATTGACGTGAGTGAGCCGGCGATGTCGAAGCGGCCGGGATTGCGATCCTTGGAGCCGCGAATGGTGAGGGATAGCACCGTGGTCAACGCGGCCGACGCGGCGAAGGTGATGAAGATCGAATGCCAGGTGAAGAACTCGAGCAGCAGACCCGACACCAGGAATCCGGCGATCGCGCCAGCACCGGCGACCGCGGCCCATATGCTCACGCCGATCGCGCGTTTGTCCTCGGGGACACCGGAGGTGATCAACGACAGGGTCGTCGGCATGATCAGTGCGGCGGCGGCGCCGGCCAGTATCCGCGTGCCGATCAGTTGGGTCGGGTCGCTGATCCAGATCGCCAACAGCGAGGCGACGGCAAACGCGATGAGTCCGACGATCAGCACCCCACGACGACCGAGTCGATCACCGATCGCTCCTGCCGGCAGCAGCAGGGCGGCGAGGGCGAGGGTGTAGCCATCGATGATCCATGTCATCTGACCGGAGTCGGCACCGGTGTCCTTCGCGATGTCGGGGAGCGCGGTGTTGAGTGCCGCCATCGCGGCGACCACCATGCTGACCGCCGCGCACGCGATCAGGATCAGCCACGCCGAGCGCAGGTCCATACCCCCGATGGTCCGGCCGCCTGCGTGTTCAGACGGGGCTTCGGTCATGGGTCCCTCCCTGCGTACTCCCACGATGTTGCCTGTTCGAGATCGCGACACGCCCGTGCTGTGACCCACATTACGTCGCAACATGTGGAACATTAATCACAGCAGTAACACAGACCGGTGATCGTGAAACTTCGCGATCGATGCTGCACCGGACAACCGAAAGTGAGAGATCATGGCCTCACCCCAGGTCGCGTCTTCACAAGGTACCGAGTACTCACCCGCGCGCGTGCACGTATGGCGTGTGCTGTCGATGCTGGCCGCGCTGATCGCGGTCGTCGTCGGGCTGCTGCTCATCGTCACCTCGGCAGCCTGACCCTTCGCTTCCGCGCGGATCCTGAGTCAGCGAGCACCGCGAAGGGCCGCCGGCACTCCGGGCCGGCTCAGGGAGCGGGATGCCGTCTCGCCCAATGAGCTTGTCGAAATGCCTCGAGGGTTGCCGGGCGGTCCACTCCGCCAGGCGCGAAACGACGGTCAGCCCGCGTGCTTCTCGATCACCGCGCCCACGCGCGGCACTGCGTCGGCCACAGACCCCTTGGCCATGCGGCGCAACGAGTTGTACACCTTTGCCAGCGCCGGGTTCGCCGTCACCGCCTGGTCGTCGGTGACCGTCAGCAAGGCCTCGGCGGCGGCATCGGAGTTGGCGGTCAGATGATCGGCGAACGAGGTGTCGGCCGGCTTGTCGTCCCACAGTGGTTGGAGCGCTGAGAGGAAATTCGGCAACATCGAATTCGTCGCCGACGACACGACGCCCGGCTTCACCTTCTGCGCGGCCGCGTAGCCCGTCTTGACGGCGGCTCCGCCGAGTCCCTTCTGCTCCGACACCTCGATGTCGATCACGGCGACCAGATCCGCGACGACGGCCACGCGGCGGTCGGACTCGAGCAGGGACTGCAGGGAATCGCTCATCTTCTGATTTCTCCTCGGATGGGGTGGCATTGTGCCGCTTTCCACGAAGAGGGTACGTGGCTCGGCGGTCAGCCGAACGCCGCCATCGTGAGGATCTCCTCGCGGGTGTAGTCCCGGCCGGGATGCTCTGCGGCGAGGTGCGCCTGGACCTTCTCGACGAGTTCGTCGTCGTCGACAGCCTCGATGCGTTCGCCGCAGGGGCAGCGCAGTGTGCTGGCCATGTCGATCACCTTCCCGTTGTCGTCAGTACGACATTACCCAGGGCGGGGGCGCCGTCGCGGTCGGCGACCGTCGCCGTGATCAGCAGTCGGCCGTCCTCATCCCAGACGTTGACGTCGAGGGTCTCGCCGGGAAAGACGACGCCGGCGAAGGTTGCCGAGTAGTCGGCCGCAGCGGCGACGTCGCCGTCGAGCACGGCATCGGTGACCGCACGGCAGACCGAACCGTAGGTGCACAGTCCGTGCAGGATTGGTCGTGGAAAGCCTGCTGCCGCAGCGAAATCCGGGTTCGAGTGCAGGGGATTGCGATCGCCGCACAGCCGATAGAGCAGTGCCTGGTTCGGCAGTGTGGCGACCGAAATCCGGTGGTCGGGATCGCGATCGGGATACCCAACCTTCGACGACGACCCACGCTCACCGCCGAAACCGCCCTCGCCCTTGGCGAAGATCGACGAGCGGGCCGTCCACAGGGGTGAGCCGGCGTCGTCGGTGGTCACCGACTCCTGGATGACCACGGCTGCCGACCCCTTGTCCTGCACCTCGACGATCCGCGTCCGCATCGTTGCCTTCCCGCTCGCCGGCAACGGCCGATGGGCGATCACCTGCTGGCTACCGTGCACCACCTTCGCGAGGTCGATGTCGATCCCCGGGAACGAGACCTTCGGTGCCTCGGTGGCGTGGAACGATGCGGCCACCGTCGCGAACGACGGCAACACCTTTGGTGCGACGTCATCGACATAGGCGAGACCGGCGGCATCCATCGGGTCGGCGGCCGCACCCACGGCGAGGTGATACAACGCGACATCGGACGCGGTCCACTCGAAACTGACCTCGGGGAGTTCGGCGCCGACGGCGACGGCGGGATCGATGGGCATCGCTGTTCAGGCTCCTGTGGTCGTGGTGGACGGCGCGGAGGTCCGGGCCTTGTCGGCGGCGTCGAGCGCGGCGAGATATCCGAAGACCATCGCCGGCCCGATCGTGGCGCCCGGGCCGGCGTACGTGTGGCCCATGACCGGAGCACTGGTGTTTCCCGCTGCATAGAGACCGTCGATCACCGAACCGTCGGCCCGCAGTGCGCGACCGGCGGCGTCGGTGTCGATGCCGCCCTTGGTTCCGAGGTCACCCGGCACCATCTTGACCGCGTAGAACGGTGCCTTGGTCAGCGCACCGAGGCTGGGGCTGGGCTTGTTGGTGATGTCGCCGTAGTAGTGGTCGTACCCGCTCTCACCGCGGTGGAAGTCGGCGTCGATGCCGGAGCGGGCGAACCCGTTGAAGCGTTCGGTGGTGTTCGACAGCGCGTCGGCCGGCACCCCCATCTTGTCGGCGAGTTCCCTGATCGAGCCGGCCTTCACGACGACACCGGACTCGAACCACTTCTTCGGCAACGGCTGACGGGCGTTCACGCCGGCGAACAGGTAGCGGTTACGGCAGGTCTGGTCGAAGACCAGCCACGCGGGCACGTTCTCGCCCGGGCCGGAGCCCTGCCCGAAGTCGCCGCCGTACATCTGGTGCACGGCCTCGACGTAGGGAAGCGATTCGTTCATGAAGCGCTCGCCGCGCTCGTTGACCATGAAGGTGCCCGGCACGGCCCGCTCGGACAGCCCGAACCACGGACCCCGCGGCAGCGGGATGGTCGGTCCCCACCAGGCGTCGTCCATGAGCGACACCGCCGCACCGATCTTCAATCCGGCATTGATGCCGTCGCCGGTGTTCGACGGCGCACCCGTCGTCCACTCGGAGCTGATCGGCTCGCGCTGGTACTTGCGGCGCATCTCGGTGTTGTGCTCGAAACCCCCGCACGCCAGGATCACGCCGTGCCGGGCGCGGATCTCGATCGGCGTGCCCTCGGCGTCGGCGATCACGCCGACCACCCGCCCGTCCTCGGTGAGCAGATCGGTCAGGCCGGTGTTCAATCGCAGCGGGACACCGAGCCGTCGGACACCAAGCAGCAGCTCGGCCGCGAGCGCGGCGCCCATCGCGATGAGCTTCTTGCCGCGCGAGCGCGCCCAGAAGAACCGTGCGCCGACCTTGCCCATCCGCACCGGTCCGCGCCAATGCCGCAACCCGGTGTTGAGCCATCGGTAATCCGATTGCAGCACAACCATATTCAGCGGTGCTTTGGTGTACTGCGGGTGCAGCGTCTTGAGGTCGTCGCCGAGGGCGCGTGCGTCGAACGGGCGTGGTTCCACCGACCGCCCGCCCAGGCGGCCGCCGGGTGCTTCGGGGTAGTAGTCGGAGTAGTTCTTGACCCACTCGAGGTCGAGCGGGGCGTGCTTCATGAGGGAGTCGAGTGCCTCGGGACCGCGGTCGATGTAGGCATCGATCCGCTCGGCCGACGCGTGCTCGCCGATGATCGCGTGCACGTACTCGCGCGCTTTCTCGGTGGTGTCGTCGACGCCGTCGCGCTTGAGCACAGAGTTGTTCGGAATCCACACACCGCCGCCCGACCGCGACGTCGAGCCACCCCAATACGGCGACTTCTCGATGAGGACCGTCTTCAGGCCGTTGGCCGCTGCGGTGATGGCCGCGGACAGGCCGGCAGCTCCCGCGCCGACGACGATCACGTCGTAGGTTTCGGCAGCCGTGCTCTGCGGTGGTGCTGCTTCGGTCGCGTCGGCCATGGAGGTCCCTTCGTACGCCACAGGTGGAACGTGTTCTCACCTCAAATTAGAACACGTTGCAGAAATGTGGCGCCAGTGCGGTCTCGCGTGGGGGGCCGGAAAGTTTCGAGTAGTCGACTACGCATGCCACAGGCCGGCCGGTGCCGAATGCTGATCATGCGGGGGTCTGCGACACCGGAGGTGGCAGCCATGAGCGGAGGCTATCGGGGCGTGCGGAGGCGGATCCACCGCACCGGATACAAGGCGACGCGGGCGGTCTGCAAAGGCGCAAGTCGGGCGAGGGAATGGATGCAGGCACATCCGCTTCTGGTGACTGCACTGGCTTCCGTGATCGTCGTGGTCTCGGTCGGGGTCATCTGCCTGGTGACGCCGGACGCCGCGGCGGACAAAGTGGGTGAATTCCTGCTGCGCCGGACCGCCGATCGGCCGGCATCGCTGCGTGATGCGGTCCGGCACGACGACGCCTGCATGGCCGCCTACGTCGTCGCCCTGACGACATGTGCCGTGTTCGTCCGTGTCTTCGGTTACGCGGCGATCACCCGCTCACTCGCTGAGGTCGGGGCCGCCCTCGTCGGCATGGCCCTGCTCGCCCACATCGCCCAGCACCCGCTGATCAACAACGATCTGAGGACCTGGGTGGCCGCCGTCGCGACCATCAAGTATGTCGCGCTGTTCTCGGCGTTGCCGCTCGTGTTCGGGTTCATCGCCCTCGCGTTTCGTCAGATCTTCGATCACCTTCGGCTGCGCGGCACCCGAGACACCGCCGTCGACACCGATCGTGACCTGCTGCTGTCAGGATCGTCACGTGCCTCAGAGGCCGATGGCGATGGACGCTGGCGTAACGCCTATCAGGTGCCGGACCTCGACGGCCTACCTGCCGATCAGGTGGGCACCGCGCTGTGCCTGTCGGGTGGAGGCATCCGTTCGGCGTGCGTGGCGATGGGCGCCATGCAGGTGATGGCCGAGAAGGAGGTCGAAACCGAAGGCACCACGCGCCGCATGCTCGACGCCTTCGACCACATCATTTCGGTGTCGGGCGGTGGCTACAGTGCGGGTGCACACCTACTGGCCCAGGTGCCCGCGCCGGGAGAACCGGAGGCGCCGAAGCTCTCGGACCGATTCGGCCCCGGCTCCGTGGAGTTCGATCACCTGCGCCAGAACTCCAGCTTCATCGGCGACTCGGTCGGCAAGCTGATCGTCGCGATGGGTGTCATCACACGAAACCTGTTGGTGGCGTTGACAACTCTGCTCGCCCCGGCCGTGCTGCTCGGTGCGCTCAGTGGCGCGGTGCTCTACCCCGTGCCCACCTACGCGGTGAATCCCTCTCCCGTGCACCATGAGCCGTGGTTCAACCACGATCGTGCCGTGGCAGTGGGAATCGCGGTCGGCATCATCGTCGCGCTGGGGACCGTTGCGCTGGTTCTCGCCACGCTGGCTGAGGTCACCGGCCGGACACCGAAGCTCACCCGACGCTACGAGGCATGCATGCGGATCGTGCAGGCGGCCGCCGCGATGGCGGTTCTCATCGTGGTCGCCACGGTCGCGCTGCCCGCCGTCATGCGCCTGGCCTGGACGTTCACCCACATGTCAGGCGATACTCCGACGGTGGCGGGGGCCGCCGGCGGATTCTCGCTCGTGGTCGTGTTTCAGTTTGTCGCCACCCTCACCGCGATCCTGTGGAAGGGCCGAAACTCGTGGGTGTCCTGGATTAAGAGGGTGGTGCTGCGCCGAGGACCGCAAACCGGTGTGGTGAGCGCGATTCCGCATGGGGTGGTACCCATCATCGCGACCGCGGTGTCGCTGCTGATCTTGGGTGCCACGTGGCTGATCGTCTTCGGCTTCTGCGCGGTGGAGATGTTCAGCGTCGCCTCGAATGCCGCCGACCGCGCCGACACCATCTTCCGGCCAGGCGGACCGTTCATCCTGACGCTGGTGATATCCGGTGTCGCAGTTGCCGTCACCGGCCTGCTCGATGTGACGTCGGTGAGCCTGCACCCGTTCTACCGTCATCGCCTGGCCTCTGCGTTCGCTGTCCGGCGTATCAAGGGGAGGGCCGCGCCGTACCGGTATCGCACGCTGACGAGACTCGACCGTTATGGCGTCACCTCCGCCAAGCAACCGCAATTCGTCTTCTCCAGCGCGGCCGCCGTGACCGATGGAGACCGGCCGGCCCCCGGGCTGAATGCCTTCTCCTACACCATCACATCGGACTACCTGGGTGGACCCGACCTCGGCTACCTCAGCACCGAGCACACGTTCGAGCGTGCCACACCGAGAATCGCGCGTGACCTGACGGTGGAAGCGGCCATGGCGATCAGCGGGGCCGCATTCGCCTCGGCGATGGGTCGGCAGGGACGGTGGTTCGACAAGTTCCTGGCAGTGTCGGGCGCGCGACTCGGGTCCTGGCTACCGAATCCGAAGTGGGTGGAACGGGCCCAGCGGCCCCAGCATGCCCGGTGCGACGATGAGCGCGGCGTGTATGTTCCGCATCGGATGCCCTGCTTCCGTGGTGTGTCGTACTTCTACCGAGAACTGTTCGGAATCCACAACTCGATCGCACGGCTCGTGCAGGTGACCGACGGTGGGCATTACGAGAATCTCGGCCTGGTCGAGGCGCTCCGCCGTCGCTGCCGGCTCATCTATTGCATCGATGCCAGCGGCGATCCGCCGCCCAGCCTGACCACCCTGTACGAGGCGATTAGGCTCGCCGAATCCGAACTCGGCGTGACGATCACGTTGTCCGAGAGCGACCTCCAGAACATCGCGCCGGGCGTGGCGACGGCTCAATCCGCGCAAGGTGTCGGGACGACGTTGGATGGCCGAGTTGCACGGATGCCCGTGATCGTGGGCCGAATCCAGTACCCGCCCGCCGCCGGACTGGGTGCTCCCGAGGACAGCGTCGGGACACTGGTCTTCGCAAAGACGGTGCTCACCCCCAAGTGCCCGGGCTGGCTGCTCCGTTACGCCGAAACAAGTTCCGTGTTCCCTCACGACAGCACCTCGGATCAGTGGTTCCAGGAATCACAGTTTGCCGCCTACACCGAGCTGGGACGGGTGATCACGCAGGCCGCCCTGGCGAAACATACTGGTGCGTATAAGCATTGGCGAGATCGGACGGTGGCGCGCAAGCAGGTGTGGGCCCAGGACTATGCGTTGGCCGCAGGCGTGTCGGGAAGCGACGGTTCCTCGGAGGCCGCATCGGCTCTCACGTCTGTCTGATGACCGATCGGTGATGGTCCGAATCGGCGCGCCGACTTTGCCCAATTCGGATTTAGCGTGGATCACCATTTCGTCGACGAGAAGAGTCGATTCGCCGTCGACCTGATTCGGCAGATTTCATAATCGTATATATACGGGGCGATGCGGCCGCGGTACCCGGGCAGCCTGCCCTGTCCAAGTCGTCGAGATCGAGGTGGAGCAATGCCCGAGACGTCGAAACCCGAGAAGATCTTGCGGATCGCTGTCGCCATGCGGGGCGGAGTGAGCATGGCCGTATGGATCGGCGGCGTCGTCGTCGAACTCGATTTGCTCCGGAGGGCGGTGGCGGGAGCAGAGAACTGTCAGTGCGTGTTTTGCGAGGACGGCGAACCCGCGGAATGCGCGGCGACCGACCCGCGGACCCGCCGGGCGCACCTGTATCGTCGGCTGTTCAGTCAATCCAGTTACACAAGAATTGAATTCGACATTCTGGCAGGCGCCAGCGCCGGCGGACTCAATGCGGTCTTCTTCGCATTGGCACAGACCTACGGGGTCGCCATCGACGACACGCTGCACACACTCTGGATCGACGTCGGTGATCTCTGGAAGTTGATCCGAGAGCCGGGCTTCGGCTCGGTGCCGTCGCTCCTCAAAGGCGATAGCGGCCTCCTGGCGAACATCGAGAAGGCGACGGCGGCCATCGTGGACAAGGCACGCACGAGTGCACATCCGGATGCGGTTGCCGAACGGGTCGCCGTCGAACTCGCCGCGACCATGCTCACCGACCCGCAGGTACCCGACCTCGGTAACCGCGCCTCGTTCTCGTTTGTTCGCGGACCCGGTGGTCTCGCCTCTCGATACTCCACGGTTCCGGGCATTCTGCTTGAGAAGTCTGACGGTGCAAAGAAACCCGTGTACGACGACGGCGCCGATATGGTGCCGGGTGGGACTGTCCCGGTGGTACGCGCGCGAATGTCGTTGGCAGCGCGGGCATCGTCGTCGTTTCCCGGAGCGTTCGAACCGGCAGCCATTCACTCGGTGGACTGTGATCGACAGGTGGCACCGTGCACGGCACTCGCCGCGGGTCCGCGATGGAAGCCCGACGAGGCACCTGCATTGTCGGCGGTCAACATGGCTTCGGCGTTTCCGTTCGCGCGGTCCGGGAAGCAGGGGGACGCACGTCTCGGCCGCGACTGTGATGAATTCCGTGTCATCGACGGTGGTGTCTTCGACAACATCCCGATCGACCGCGCCTTGCGCGCGATCTCCCGAGCGCCGGCCGGGAACAAGACCGAACGGCGACTGGTCTACCTGGACCCGGAGCCGCCGGCCATGATCCGTCCACGCCTGCTGCCCGTCGACGTGAAGATCGAGGCCGGAGGGCCGGTGGCGTCCTCGGATAGAGCGGCCAGCCGCAGACGGTTGAGTCGCCTTGCGCAACAGGGAGGCTGGTCGCAGGTGATCGCTGCCAGCATCGGGCTCAAGATGCGGGAGGAGACCGCGGCCGACGAGATCGCGGCCATCCGCGAACACAACGAGTGTTCCCTGGAGGTTGCCGGCCGACTGGAGGGGCTTGCCGGACTTCTTCCCGGAAACGGGGTGATCCCAGAGGTCGACATCACGCGCTACATCGAGGCACGCAAGGCCGTCGACATCGAACGGCTCGGGTCATTGGCCGCGGCGCCCGGTATGGAAATGAACATCCGCCCGCACAGCGCAAGGCCATACCACGGGGTCAGTGCAGTGCAGGCCTTGAGCGTCAAGAACGCCGTCGACGCGGTATACGAGATGATCGTCCGTACGCCCGATCCGCAGCCTGACGTCAGTTCTGAGCAGTGCGCGTGCTGGGTGTTCCGGTGCGGCGACGTTGGTGCGGCCCTGGACACCGCGCAGATTCTGATCTCCTGGACCCAACAATTACAGCGACTCACGCCGACGGCGGTGGATTCCGTTATGCCCCTCGGGACCATCAAGAGCGGCCTGTACCGGTGTCTTACCGTGCTCGTCGAGGCTCGTCGAAAGACCGTGGACACGGCCATGGTTGAGCAGGTGCGTCGTCGAAAGACCCGGATCGAGCGGGTGGTCGATGGACTGGCCCGGCAACGACGATTGCAGATGCACTCGGCCACCGATCTGCTCTGTCCCGGGTCCGGCGTGGATGACGCGGCGTTCTACACCACCCTGTGGCCGGTATCGAAAGATGATGCGCTGTCACTCATCCCGAAAGACGACACTCCACCCGAAACCAGCTTCCTCTCGCTTATCCGGACAATCCTCGACGTACCTGCATTGTCTGCAGCGCGTGGCCGTCAGTACACAGATGCTCGACGATGTCACCCGACGAGACTGGGAGGAGTCGATATTCGCCAGACTGACGCCCGGCGGCCGTCCCGACGGGGTCGCCGAGTCCGACAGCTTCAGGCTGGTCCGGTTGCTCTCCGCCACCGGTGTCCCGGGGACCGCGTCGTCGATCGGGTTTCACGAGATCACCGGCGACACCCGCCCCGCGGAGTTCAGCGACGATTCCAGGTTTGTTGTGCTGCGCCACAGAGCAATAGCTGGCCTGTTGCAGAATTGGATCAGTGGATCCATCTCACCGATGGACGACGAGGGGCGATCGGTCAAGGATGTGCGTACCGCGATCCGGCTCGAACGCTCGGATCTCAAATTGGCCGGCACACCGTTGGCGCGGTTCGGCGGATTCCTTGATGCGGGGTGGCGGGACAACGATTGGTATTGGGGTCGGATGGATGGTGCGGCCGGCGTCGTCGAGATTCTGACTGCGCCGGCCGGGTCCGAGGGGGCGGCACGGAACAGGTCGTCGTCGCCGCGGACCGACACAGCAACGATCGTCAATCCTGAGACATTTCCCAACGAGCGCGACCCTGCTGCGAGCGTCGGCCGTGATCGCAGTGCAGCCGCCAAGGCCGCACGGACCACGGCGCAGGAACTGGCCTTCCAGGAATCCCAGCGTGGCGGCACGGCGAGTCCGCTGGAAACGGTAGGGGCCGAGTCACTGGCCGACCTACCCGCCGGGTATCGGTACGGAATCGTTGCCCGAGTCGCGCCCCTCGCACTGCGAGCGGTGAATCCCCGGGACACCAAGAGTTTTCAGGTATCCCGCTGGCTGGTGAAGGCAGGACTTCTCCTTGCCCGGGTTGTTGTACCGCCGCTCGTGCTCGCGGTCGATCCGATGCGCGCGGCACTGGTCGGCGGTGTTGCCCTCGCGACCGCTGTGATGCTGGGTGTCGGCGCCGCCGACATGGGTTGGCAGATCGGATTCGCTGTGGTGCTGTTCCTTTCGGGGACGATCATGGCGCTGCGGGGGCTGGCCGTACCCCGGCGCTGGCAGCCGATCGGGGACTTTGCCGAGGCCTATCGACCGGATGGCGACCCGGTGTGTTGTGCGGGTGTCAACTGCGTGCGCGAGACCTATGACGTGTCGAGGGCTCGGGCCCGTATCTGGTGGACCACCCAACTCTTCGTCGGCCTTGCGGCGGCGATCGGTGGAATCGCGATGGTGTTCTGGGCAATCGGGCATCCGAGTGCCCGGCAATTCGGCTGGGAGGTCATTGTTCTTGCGCTCGCCGTCGTCGTAGCGGGTGGGGTGTGGCTCAACAGTCGGTGCTTGACGGTGAAGTCGATGCCGCCCGAGCAACGGAGTCGGTGGCGGCGACAGTCGCCCCTCCGGATCGTCGGCGCGATCGCTGTTGTGGTGCTTGTCATTCTCACGTGCCTCGCGACGTGGTGCCGGGTGGGCATGCACGTCCCGCACGGCATCGACTCCGGTGGTGTGTGGGCGGGTGTGGTCGCCGGCCTGGCGGTGGCGCTGATGACGGCAACCTCGCTGGCGAGCTGGACGTCGTGGGATGTGCTGATCGTCGTGGCGATCTGGTTCGGTGTCAGCGCGGGCGTGTTGCAGTTCTTGCTCGATCACGGCTCAGGATGGGCAGATCTGCTGCCCGTCGCCGTCTGGGCGGTCGCGGTCGGACTGATCCTGCCGGTGATTCCACCGATGAACACCTACGCGTGGCGGGTCTCTCAGTTGCCGGTGGGCACCTCATCGGAGTGAGCGCCGGATGCAAGTGCGGCTCCGACCTTGTCGCGGATCGAGTTGTGCAAGTTCACATGAACTCCTTCGAAATGCGGTGTGTTCGACGGTGTTGCGTCAACCGCGTGACGTCGGGTGATCGGCGGCGGCTGACGGCGGTCGGGCGGCCGAGAACCTGCCCGGGTGCTGGTTCTCGAAAGTGCCGGCCACAGTGGGTGGTACCTCGGCGATCGCCGGCGGCCGGTTTCATCTCGGCGGTGAGACGGCCGCGCAACAAGCGATCGGACAGTCCGATTCGGTCGCCGAAATGGAGAAGTACCTCACCGAGCTGGCTCTCGATCCCGAGCCGGAGAAGATCCATACGTACTCGCGGACAGCGTCGAGCGTTTCGCCTGGCTGGAGCGACTGGCCGAACTCGGGTCGAGGTATGGAACGAACACTTTGCGCGACAACTGATCACCGACGACGACACAAAGGTAACTGCCGGGCCGCCGCGCAGGACCGGGTGTCCGCTCAATGGGACGGCCCCGGGAACTCCGTCGGAACAGAATCTATTGTCCGTGTCAGAGCAGGATCGTGTGACTCAGTTCACGGGCAGTCCCGCCGAACCGGACCCGGCATCCGGAGGGCGGACGAGTGTCATCCGATCTAGTTGACAAAGAGCATATATAAGTTACTGTGATCGGCATCACGAGTAGTTCGTAAACGACTGGTACACAAGAACATACGAGTTTCTCGACGCGACACCCGAGTGTGCGTCGACGATGGCGTCCGCCCGTCGAACCCCAATCCCCAACCCGGTCAGCACCTGGAGGACCCGAAGATGACATACCCATCACCCGATGCCGCTGCCACCGCCGTCGCCGAAGCGGGTGCTCGCAACCTGGCCGGGCGCAAGATCGCCGACGGCTTCTCGTGGCCTGAATGCCCGCGCTGGCATGACGGCGCCTTCTGGTTCTCGGACATGTACACCGCGACGTTGAAGACACTCGACGCCGAGGGCAAAGCAACCGTCGTGGTCGATGCCACGGCCCGTCGGGCCAACACCGATGTGCCGATCGTGCTCGGTGGCTTCGGATGGCTGCCCGACGGTCGGCTGATCGTGGTTTCGATGCACGAGCGCCTCGTTCTGGTCCACGGCGGCACGAGTCCCGACGATCTCAGCGTCTACGCCGACATCTCCGAGCACTGCCTCGCCGCGGCCAACGACATGGTCGTCGACGCCGACGGCCGGGCCTACGTGACGCAGCTCGGTTTCGACATCTTCGCCGGCGAAGCACCTGTCCCGTCGCCGATCATCGTCGTCGAGCCCGACGCGACCACGCACACCGCCGACAAGGTCGGTCCGCTGATGTGCGCCAACGGCATCACCATCAGCTCCGACGGCTCCAAGGTCTACACCGCGGAGGTCATGGCCAACAAGATCACCGTCATCGACCGTGACTCTGAAGGGAATCTGTCGAATCCCCGCGAGTTCGCCGCCTGCCCGTTCCTGCCCGACGGCATCGGTCTCGACGAGCAGGGCGGTGTGTGGGCCGCGATGCCCGGAAGCGGTTATGTCGCAAGGTTCGTCGACGGCGGCACCATCACCGACGCGGTGGCGATCCCACTCGAGAACGGCACCGCATCGGCCTGCATGCTCGGTGGCCCCGACCGCTCGACGCTGTACATGACCGTCGGCGTGGAGGTCTTCGATTTCGAGAAGTCCGCGCGTGAGGCGCAGGCCACCATCTGGGTTGCCGACACCGGCTACCACGGTGGCGACACCCGTCCGTGACCTGACCGAATCCCCGAAGGAAACAACAATGACAACACTGGATTTCACTGACCGCGTGGTGATCGTCACCGGGGCCGGCCGCGGCATCGGACGCGCACACGCGAAGCTCCTCGCCGCGCGCGGCGCCTCGGTGGTCGTGGGAGACCTCGGCGCCCGGATCGACGGCTCGGGTGTCGAGTTGGTGAGCCCCGCCGATGAGGTCGTCGCGGAGATCGTCGCCGATGGCGGCAAGGCCGTCGCGTCCACCGCCGACATCTCCACCGACGAGGGAGCCCGTGCACTCGTCGAGACCGCCATCTCAGCCTTCGGCCACCTCGACGCCGTGATCAACAACGCCGGCATCGTGCGGACCGCTCCGTTCCGCGAGGTGCCCGACGAGGAGTATCAGCGCCATCTCGACGTGCACTATTTCGGGGCGCTACGCGTGCTGCGCGCCGCCTGGCCGTACCTGCTGGAGTCTCCCGCCCCCCGGGTGGTCAACACGATTTCCCAAGCGATGCTGGGCAATCCGGGAATGGCGCACTACGGCGGGTCGAAGGGCGCACTGTTCGGCCTGACCCGCAACCTGGCCCTCGAAGGTCTCGAGGCCGGCATCAAGGTCAACGCCATCGCCCCCGGTGCCGGAACCCGGATGGCCGAGGCGGCCGCCGACACGCTCTCGCCGGAGATCATGGAGTACATGCGCACGTCGCTGTTGCCGGAACACGTTGCGCCCGTTGCCGCATACCTCGTGCATCCGAACTGCGAGGTCACCGGTGAGGTCTTCAACGTCGCCGGCGGAATCGTCAACCGGCTCGCCCTGGTCAACACCGTGGGGATCCATGATCCGTCACTCACCATCGAAACCGTTGCGGAGCAATGGGATCAGATCATGGCCATCACGCCGGAGGCAATCCCGCAGATCGTCGCGCCGGCGCAGATGCCCGTCTCCTGACCCGCCCGTCCACACAGCCCCGGAGTTGTCCACGATGAGTACCGAAACCACGGCAAACCCGCAGGGAACCGCCGAACCCCTCACCCAGTATCCGTTCTCGCCCGTCTCACCTGCCGAGGCGTCGCTGCGCTACCAGGCGATCTGTGAGGATCGTCCGATGACCAAGGTGCCGATGCCATTCGGTGGCGACGCCTGGATCGTCCACCGCAACTCGACGGCGCGCGAGATGCTGGGGGACCCGCGGTTCGTGCGGGAACCCTTCCGTACCGGCGAACGCGTCGTTCCCTACTTCGTGGAGTTCCCGGACTTCCTCAAGACGACGCTGCAGTTCGAGGACCCGCCGCATCACACCAAGCTGCGCAAGCTTGTGCAGAAGTCGATCTCGCCCAAACGCGTGAAGGCGATGCGGGATTCGGCGGTCGAGTTCGCCAATGAACTGATCGACCAGATGGTCGCCAAGGGTGCACCCACCAACCTGGTGCACGACTATGCCGTGGCGCTGCCGATCCAGATGCTCGCGAACCTGCTCGGGGTTCCGCCGGAGGATCGGGAGAAGTTCCAGAAGTGGAGTTCCTCGACGCTCGCGGTGGCGAACATGCCCGATGAAGAGGTCGTGGCCAACATGACCGAGCTCGTGGTGTACATGATGGCGCTCATCGAGGAACGTCGGAAGAACCCGCAGGAGGATCTGCTCAGCGACCTGGCCAACGCGCGAGACCGCGACGAAACCCTGACCGATGGTGAGATCCTGCCGATCGCACTGGTTCTCATCATCGGTGGATTCGACAACACGGCGAACTTCATCTGTGCCGGGGTGCTGTCGTTGCTGCACAACCCCGATCAGCTGGAGATCCTGCTCTCCGACATCGACGGTGTCGTTCCGACCGCCGTCGAGGAGGTGCTGCGGCACGGACGATTCGAGCTGACCGGCAAGGTGGGGGGTGCGTCCGGACTGGTGCCGTTCGTGGCGACCGAAGACGTCGAGCTCGATGGTCAGCTGGTTGCCAAGGGGGATGCGATCATGGCGGACCCGTCGTCGGCGAATCATGATGCCGCAGCTGTCGACAACGTGGCTCAGTTCGACATCAAGCGGGAGAGCAACCCGCACCTCACGCTCAGCTACGGCATTCACCACTGCCTGGGTGCCCCGTTGGCGCGGATGGAGATGCAGGTGGCGATCTCCGAGCTCTTCCGTCGCCTACCGCAGCTCCAACTCGACGGCGATGCGGTCATCAACCACGACAATCTCACCCAGCCGGTGGTCGATCTGCCGGTCACCTGGTAGGGACCCGCGATGCCCAAGGTGTTCTACACACTGTCGGACGGTCAGGTGACCGTCATCGACGGTGCCGTCGGCGACTCGGTCATGTCGACGGCGGTTCGCAACGGCGTCAAAGGGATTGTCGGACAATGCGGTGGAACGCTGTCCTGCGCGACGTGCCACGTCTACCTCGATCCCGACGACGCGACGTACTTCGACGAACCGTCCGAGGACGAGGAAGACATGCTCGAGTGCACCGCCTCCGACCGTGAGGACACATCTCGGCTGTCGTGTCAGCTCACGCTCAGCGAAGGCATCGACCTCCACGTCCGGATACCCGACGAACAGGTGTGAGTGCAGTGTCCGAACACATCGGAGTCGGCGCCGGCGAAGGACCACCGGGACGAATCGTGGTGGTCGGCGCCTCACACGCCGCCGTTGCGCTCGCCGATCACCTTCGGTCCGGCGGCTACACCGGTGATCTGACGCTCATCGGTCACGAGACGCACCTCCCGTATCAGCGGCCTCCGCTGTCGAAGGCGTGGCTCAAAGGCGATGCCGACGTGGACACTCTGCTGCTGCGGGAGGCGTCGTACTACACCGACAACGGGATCGAACTGATCCTCGGGGCCCGCGTCACCGGCATCGATCGGCGCGATGCCGGTGGCGTCGTGCACGTCGACCACCTCGACGGTGGCTCGACGTCAGTCGGGTACGACCGACTCGTATTGGCCACCGGTGCCCGGCCCCGTCGACTGTCCATACCCGGCTCGGATCACCGGGATGTGTTGGTATTGCGTGGAATCGATCATGCGGAGCTGTTGGCGCAACGGGTCACCGCGGGGCCGGTCGTGGTCATCGGCGGCGGATTCGTCGGTCTCGAGGTGGCCGCAACGATGCGCGGCCTGGGCGCGGATGTCACCGTGATCGAAGCGGGCCGGCAGTTGATGGGCCGTGCCGTCGGGGTGGAGACAGCGGGCTTTCTGCTCGATGCCCATCGTGCGATGAGCGTCGAGGTCCTCCTCGACGTCCTGCCCACCGAGATCGTCATCTCCGACGACGCCATCCGCTCCGTCCGTCTGGCCGATGGCCGCGAGATCCCGGCATCGACGGTGTTGGTGGGTGTCGGCGCCGAGCCGCGGACCGAACTCGCCGAACAGCTGGGCCTGGCCGTCGACCGCGGTGTCGTCGTCGACGCTGCGTGCGTGACATCCGACGGCTCCACCGTCGCCATCGGTGACTGCACCGTCACCACGACCATCGACGGCGGACGGCTCCGACTGGAATCCGTCGACAACGCAATGGAACAGGCCGCGGCGGCGGCCGCGACGCTGTTGGGGAGCGAGCCCCCGAAGCGGCCGGATCCATGGTTCTGGTCCGATCAGGGCGATTGGAAACTACAGATTGTCGGCCAGATCGCCGGTCACACAACGGTTCTGGTGCGCACCGATCCCGCCAAGCCGAATCGTCGGGTGGCGCTGTACTTCGCGGCAGATCGGTTGATCGCGGCCGAATGTGTCAACGCGCCGGCCGATTTCGTGGCCATCCGTAACGCGCTCGCCAAGGGATACCGGTCGGGGCCGGAGGTCCTGGCCGACAACGACGTACCGTTGCGAAAGCTCTTGACCGCGGTGCGCATCTGAACTTACGTGGGCCGACCCGCCGGCAGAGCCGGACAGTCACTCGATCGCCGGCGGGATGGTCGAGATGTATCGTCGCGCCGCATTGTCACTGGTGGCCATCAGTTCGTCGAGGTAGCGCTCGGTGAGCGTGGCATACTTCGCCCGCATCGCATCCGGTAGATCGTCAAAAGCGCTGCGCAGCAATCCGAGTCGTTTTTCCCGGACATCGTCGAGAGCTGCCGCGCCTTGCTCGGACAGCACGAGGCGTCGTTCGCGCCCGTCCCCGCCGATCTGTTTGCGCAGCATCCCGTCGTCGGTCAGCGCGGTGACGGTCCGAGATGCCCGGGACTGCTCGATGTCGAGCCGGGCCGCCAGCTCGGAGATGGTGGTGGGTCCGAACAGGCCGACGTCCTGCACCACGAAGAAGCGCTGACGATCGATGTCGACACCCGAATCACGCAGGAACGCATCGAAATCCTCGCGACCGAAGAGATAGACGAGGTCGCCGATGACGCGCAGGCAGTCGTCGACCACCGTGCGTCCGGTGAGCGGCGCGGTCAGGTCGGGGGAGTCGGTGGAACTCAGCAGCGGCACGGCCGGGTCGTCGGCGATCGTCGGGCCGAGGCGCTCGAGCACCAACGACATCCAGCGGGTGAAGGTGGCGATCGTGGTGTCGCGCCAGCCGTCGAGCGGGCGGCGCATCTCGATGAGCCAGGACGTCTGCCATCGGCGCACCACACTGCGGCCGTGATCAGTCAACTCCAATACGACGAGCCGGCCGTCGGCGTCGGACCGGCCTTTGGCGACGAGCCCGGCCCGCACGAGACGCGCGACCTGCCGGCTGGATTGGGTGAGGTCGATGCGCAGGACCGCCGAGAGCTGTTTGGCGGTGTGCGGGCGCCGGGCCAGGATGTCGAGGGTCTCGATGCCCGACCGGGGCACCAGAAGTCCCGTCGCGGTCTCGAAACGGCGGCGTTTGGCGTTGCTGTGCGAGGCGAAGGCCAGCAGATCCACGAACCGCAGCAGCGCCACCGCCATGTCCTGGGTGGCATCTGACGCTTCGCTGGTGGACACGCGGCCCATCGTATCGGCTGCCCGGCCGGTCACGGAGAATTCGCGCCGGTCACCACGAGCCCACGATGTGGTGATCCCGGCGCATGTCAGACGGGATGGGCGAACCGCGCGGCCACCAGGGCGCCGACCTCGGCCACCGCCGCCCGCGCCCGCGCCACGGTTGCGGTCTGCATGACGAAACCGTGGCCGACGCCCGGATAGCGCAGCAACGCCGTCTGCACACCGGCTTCCCGTAGCCGGTGGCCGTAGTCCTCGACGCCGTCGCGGATCGGGTCGCCGTGGCCCACCGCGATGACCGCCAGCGGTAGACCGCGCAGATCGCTTGCCAGAGAAGGGATTCCGTACTCGTCGTCCGAGTCCGGATCGTCGCCGAGGTACAAGTTCTTCATCCAGTCGATGTCCTCGGCCCGCAGGAAGGGACTGTTCCCGAACTCCCGCATCGACGGGCGGTCGGTGCGGCGCTCGACGCCGGGATAGAACATCACCTGTTGGGCCAGGGCCGGTCCCCGGTCGTTGCGGGCGCGCAGCGCGGTGGCGGCGGCCAGCCCGCCGCCGGCGCTGTCGCCCCCGACGCCGATGCGCGACGTCGCGACACCGAAGCCCCCGGCGTTCGCGTGCAGCCACAGCAGCGCCGTGTACGCGTCGTCATTGCCTGCGGGATAACGGTGTTCGGGGGCGAGGCGGTAGTCGACGTTCACCAGCACGGCGCCGGTCGCCTCGGCGATGTCCCGCGCGACCCGATCAAACGAGTGCAGCGAGCCCATCACCATGCCGCCGCCGTGATACCAGACCAGGGCGGGCGCATCGGTCTGCGGTGCGCGCAACGGGCGGTAGACCCGTACCGGTACCGACACCCTGCCGCGCACCTCGGCGGTCGCGTCGACGACCGACCGCATCTCGGGACCCGGCGGGCGCACGATGGCTTCGAGGTTCCGGCGGGTCACTTCGATGCCCGTCTCCTGCATCGAGGCGATCCCCGCGGCGGTCATCCGGTCGACGATGGCCTGCACGTCGGGATCCCAGGGAGTGCCCGCGGGGGTCTCGATGCGCTCGCTCGTTCCTAGCGGGCTTACTCGACCGGCGGGTGGGGTGGCCGCGGGGGTCTCGATGCGCTCGCTCGTTCCTCGCGGGCTTACTCGACCGGCGGAGGGGGGCTCGCTCGTTCCTCGCGGGCTGGTGTGGAGCGTCTCGTCGTCTCGTTGATCGAGTAAGGCTCCGAGCTTGCGAGGAGCCGCATCGAGATCGTCTGGGCGGCTGGTGGTCTCGATGCGCTCGCTCGTTCCTCGCGGGCTTACTCGACCGGCGAAGGGGAGCTCGCTCGTTCCTCGCGGGCTTACTCGACCGGCGGAGGGGGGCTCGCTCGTTCCTCGTGGACTTACTCGACCTGCGGGTGGGCGGGTGTCGGGTGTGGGGGAGTCGGTGGTCATCTGCACGCTCAGTTCGGTCGGTGGCCGCCCAGCATGACGCCGGTGCTGGCCTCACCGCCGTGGCGGTGCTCGTTCATCAACTCGATCAACTGCTGGTTGTCGCCTGCGCGGAGGGCGTCGATCATCGCGTCATGCTCCGCACAGACGCGGCGGCGGACTTCGGCGTCGTACAGGTACGCGGCGTGATAGGGCGCCGCGAGGTTCCACAGGCGCCGTAACTCGGCGGTCACCAGCCGCAGCGGCGAACGCTCGAACATCGCGAAGTGGAAGTCCTGGTTACGCATTCGCATCTCCAGGATGTCGCCGCGAACCGCGGCCTCGCGTACCGACTCGCCGATCTCGACGATCTCGCCGAGCACCGCGTCGTTGAGTCGCGGGATGGACGCGAGCACCTCCTTCTCCAGCGCGCCGCGCATCAGATAGATCTGGTCGAACTCGGACTGGTTGAGCCGTGCAACGCGGTACCCCACGTTGTGCTCGTGCTCCACGAGTCCCTGAGAGGTGAGCTGCCGCAACCCCTCCCGGATCGGAAGTCGGCTCACTCCGAGACGCTCGGCCATCAGCTCCTGACGGATCGCCTGGCCGGGCAGCAACTCGCCGGTCACGATCATGCGTTCGAGTTCCTCGACGACCCGCGTCGAAGCACGGGCCGAACCGGGATTCACCGCGGCCTTCGTCGATGACCGATCAGCCATGTCGACTCCTCTCACGGTTCGCCGAGCACTCCGGCTGTGCGCATCTCCGCGATCCGCTCGGGCCGGTAGCCCATCGCACCGAGCACCACGTCGGTGTGCGTGCCGCGGGGCACGGCCGGGCGCGGTGTGCGGTGGCCGGAGCGGCTCAGCGAAATCGGTACGCCGATCCCACGATAGTCGTCGGTCTCCAGGAAGAGGTCACGATGACGAGTCTGCGGAGCCTGGAGTGCCTCGTCGACAGTATTGACCGAGCTGGCAGGCACCCCGACACGTTCGAGCCGGTCGGCGAGGTCCGCGCGGTCAAACCGGGCGATGGGGTCGCCGAGCAGGTCGGCCAGTTCCTCGCGGTGTGCGTGGCGTTGCGCGTTGTCGACGAATCGGGGGTCGTCGGCGAGTTCGGGCAGGCCGAGTGTCTCGACGAGGGAACGGAACTGACGGTTGTTCGCCGCGCTGACGAAGAAATCACCGTCGCGCGCCGAGAACACCTGATACGGGGCGACGGTCGTATGAAGATCACCGGTACGGTGGGGCACCGTGCCACTGGTGATCCAGTTGGCGGAATGTGGGTGCAGGATGGAGACGACCGAGTCGAGCAGGGTGATGTCGACCAGTTGACCGCGACCACTCCGCTCGCGGTCGAACAACGCGAGCATGATGCCGCTGACGGCAAGATTCGCCGCGACGAGGTCGACGATCGGCACGCCGATACGCAGGGGACCACGGTCGGCGTAGCCGTTGACGCTCATCAGACCGCCGAAGGATTGCAGCACCGCGTCGTAGCCGGGGAGCCCGCCCATCGGCCCGTCGACCCCGAACCCCGTGATCCGGCAGTACACCAATCGCGGATCGGCTTGTGCGAGTACGGTTTCGTAGTCGAAGCCCCACCGCGACATGGTGCCGGCCTTGAAGTTCTCGATGACCACATCCGCTCCGGCGAGGAGATGCCCGAGGACCTCCTTCCCCTCACCGGTTCTCAGGTCGAGGCAGATGTTCTCCTTGCTGTGATTCAGTCCGGCGAAATACGCGCTGCTGCGTCCCTCCTCGATGAACGGCGGCCCCCATCCGCGGGTCTCGTCCCCCGAGGGAGCCTCCACCTTGATCACCTCGGCGCCGTGATCGGCGAGGCTCTGGGCGGTGTAGGGACCGGCGAGCACGCGGCTGAGATCGAGGACCCGCAGACCGGTCAGGACCCCATTGCCCTCGGCGGTGTCGGCAGCGCGCCAGGCCGCACGACCGTCGATGGCCGGCGGCTCGGTTTCGGCTGCGGGGCGAGTCGTGATGACGCTCATGGGTTTTCCCGTTCGGCTGGTTCATCGGTCAGGGACGAGGGAAGGGAGTCGCCGGCCGGGAGTCCGACGACGACATCCCACAGATCGACACCGTCGTCGAGGATCTGACCGGCGAGGACCTCAGCCCAATCACGTTCGGTGCCATGGCGGTCGCGCCATGTCCACAGCGACGTGGTGAAGCGGCCCAGCGCATGTTCGGAGGTGAACCCGATGGCGCCGTGCAACTGGTGGGCCGCCGCGGCCACCTCGTGCGCATGGCGCGAGCACACCACCTTGGCGGCGGCGACGGCGCCACGGGCCGTCTGCGGATCGGTGCCGATCGCGTCGATGGCGGCTTGGGTGGCGGTGTGCATCATCGTGGTCTGGGCGGCCATCACCGCCAGACGCTGCTGGATCGCCTGGAATTTCGTGAGCGGACGACCGAATTGGTTGCGTTCGGTGGTGTAGCGCAGGGTCGCATCGCGAGCGGCTTCGGCCGCGGCGGACAGGGCGACCGCGTACGCCAGCGCGCCGCGCTGCCGCACCTCGTCGCCGTCCATCGGTGACTTGGCGTGGAAAATTGTTGCTGCACCGTCGAATGCGACTTCCGACACCGACGCGCCGAGTAGATCGGTGCCCCGGCGCACCACCACACCGCTCCCAGAAAGGTCGACCACGGCCACGACCGGTTCCGGCAGGAGTAGCACGAGCGTGTCGGCGAGGTCGGTGTGGACGACCTCGGACACGACGCCGTCCAGGATCAGACGGTCGCCGTCGGTCCGTGCCGTACACCGCTCGTCGGCGATGGCGATCGTCGCGGTCCGGCCGTCGAGGTCGAAACCGGCCCGCCCGGCCAGGTGTGCGGCGAGTATCCCATGCTCCACCAGGGGCGTGACGGCGCCGCTGCGGGCAACCATCGCCAGCACCGCGAGTGCGTCGTCGGTGCCGGCGCCGCTGCCGCCGAACTCCTCGGGCACATCGATGCCGACGAATCCCGCCTCCAGAAGAGCGGACCACAGCGCGGTGTCGGCACCCGTTGCCGGGGTGGCGGTGTCGACGCCGACCCGATCGATGATCGACGCCGTGGTGTCGACGAGGTCGGCGGTCAGGTCGCTCATCGGATCCCCAATCCCCGTGCGACGATGCCGCGCAGGATCTCGTTGGTGCCACCCCGGAGGGTGAACGCCGGTATGTGCAGCACGCTTTGCGCCAGCAACAGCGCGAACGGGTCCGCGCCGTCGCGTTTGGCCACGACGCCGCTCGACGAACGCACCGCCGACACGAGGTCGCCCTCGAACAGCGAGCCGAGGTCCTTGACCATCGCGGCCAGCACATCCGGTTTGTTGCCCCGCGACAGTTCATCGGCCACCTGCAGCGACATTCGCCGCAATGCGCACGCCTGCGCGGTCAGGGCGCCCAGCGTGACCCGCTGTTCGGGGGTGGCGCCGGTGCGACGCAACTCATCGGACCAGGCACGCAGCAGCGGCATGGTCGAGAGATAGCGCTCGGGTCCGGACCGTTCGAAAGCCAACTCGCTCATCACCTGAGCCCAACCGCGCCCACGGTCGCCGAGTAACGCCGACTTGGGCACCACGGCGTCGTGGAAGATCACCTCGTTGAAGTGCGCTTGGCCGTCGATACTGCGCAACGGCCGGATCTCGATGTCGGGGTGCGGCAGATCGACCAGTAACTGGGAGAGTCCGTCGTGCCGATCCTCGGGCCGACCGTCGGTGCGGGCCAACAACACCATCGCATGCGCCAGATGTGCACCCGTGGTCCACACCTTGGTGCCGGTGATCGTCCAGCTGTCGCCGTTGTCGACGGCCCGGGTGCGCACGCTCGCCAGATCGGAGCCCGAATCCGGTTCGCTCATTCCGATCGCAAAGAATGTTGTACCGGAGGCAATTCCAGGGATGTAGCGCTGCTTCTGCGTCTCGGTTCCGTGAGCCAGGATACCCGGAGCCATCTGGCGGTCCGCGATCCAATGCGCCGCCACCGGTGCGCCGTGCGCCAGCATCTCCTCGGTGACGACGAACCGTTCGACCGGGCTGCGGCCTCCTCCGCCGTACTCGGCCGGCATCGTCATGCCGAGCCAGCCGTGGGCGCCGAGCCGAGCGCTGAAATCGGGATCGAATCCGGTCATCCAGCTGTCGGAGTCCGGGACGAAGCCGCCCGAGGCGATCTCGGACCGCAGAAACCTGCGGACCTCGGAGCGGAGGTCGTTGAGCGTCGATTCGGTCACCGGCCGGGTGCCGGTGGCGGCGGTCAATTGCGTTCCGGACCGCGAGATGACCACGCCTGCTGCCCTTTACGGGACATCGACCACATCTGTACGCCGCGCTCGATCTCGAGGGCGGACGACCAGCTGACCGCCGGCGGCCCCAGCTCGAGTCGTGCGCTGCCCATGATGCGCCGGGTGAGCTCGGGGTCGGCGGCGGCGGGCGCCGTCAGCCCGTCGACGATGGCGGCCAGCTCCGGCTTGGGCGCGGCCGCGTAGGCGAGTCCGCGGGCGACCGCCTGCTCGCCGGTGAACGACTGGCCGCACGCGGCGAGTGCGATGGTGTTCGACCACCCGACGGCCCGCCCGAGCAGGGCGATGTGTCCACCGCCCGGATGGATGCTGCGCGCAAGAAAACCGCTGTCCAGCAACGCATCCGGGGTGGTGACGAGTATGTCGGCAGCCATGGCCAGATTGAGCCCGGCGCCGACCGCGCCGCCGATCACCACCGAGATGGTCGGCACCGGCAGGCTGCCGACACGCACGAATGCGCCGTAGACGGCAGAGGTGCGTTTGACGGCGTCGGGCGATGCCGGGTCCGACGACGAGGAGGCCAGGTCTCGGGTGTCGGCGCCGCTGCAGAAATAGGCACCGGCCGCATCGATCACCGCGGCGCCGATCGTCGCGTCGGATTCGACTCGGTCGCAGAACTTTTCGATCTCGGCAGCCATCGCCAGGCTGATGGCGTTCTTACGCCGCGGGTTGTTCAGGGTCAGGCGGGCAACGCCGCCGTCGAAGCTCGTGCGCACCGTCGGCACGTCGGTGTCGGCGATGGTTGTGTCGGGGCTCATGACGGCGAGGCTAGCAAGATTGGATACAAAATGCTATCCCAAAATCATTGACAGGACGCATGTACTTGCGGTGAACTGGCGGTACGTGATCGCAGCCCCTGTCGGGTGGCCGCAGAAGGAGAATCCTCGTGTTCAGTTTGGCAGGCCGTATCGCCTTGGTCAGTGGGGCCGGGCAGAGCGTCGGCGAAGGAATCGCCACCGTGCTCGCACGACAGGGAGCGTCGGTCATCGTGAACGATCTCCACAGCGACCGCGCCGAGAAGGTGGCCGCGGCGATCGCCGAAGAGGGCAACCGTGCGATCGCCTCCGCCTTCGACGTCACCGATTTCGCGGCGGTCGAAGAGCACGTCCGTGCAGCGGAAGCCGAACTCGGTGGCCCGGTGAACATCGTGGTCAACAACGCCGGCATCGCCGAAGGGCGCGTGATCAAGCCGTTCCGGGAGCTGAACCCCGAGGACTGGCGGGCGCCCATCGACCTCAACATCTTCGGCGCGATGAACTGCATCAAGGTGGCGCTCGACGGGATGTGCGATGCAGGGTGGGGTCGCATCGTCCAGATCTCCTCGGGCTCCGCGCGGACCGGGCAGAACATCAACCAGAGCATGTATGCCACCGGCAAGAGCGGTATCGAGGGATTCATCCGTCACCTCGCGGCCGAGACCGGGCAGTACGGGGTCACCGCCAACATCGTCGCGCTGGGGCTGCAGCAGAATCTCGTCGACAAGATGACCCCCGAGATGATCGAGTCCCTGCTGAAGGGCGTCCCGATCGGACGACTCGGTGATCCGATCGAGGTCGGCGCCTTCTGCGCGTACCTCGCCTCCGACGAAGCGGGCGGAATGACCGGCCAGACATTGGACTTCAACGGCGGATCGCAGACTCGATGAACGGTGCGGCCGGAGGCGGCCCGACCATGATGTCGCTCACCGCGATCCGGGTGACCGATCTGTCCGCGTCCGCCGAGTTCTATTCCGCCGGTTGCGGCTTCGTGCAGGAACGCGAGTTCTCCACCGCGGACTTCGACGCGGTGATCCTGCGCGCGGGTGCCGCGGGGGTGGAGCTGATCCGGGCAACGGGCGACGGAGCCCGACGTGTGTCCGACCACGGCAACATGCTTGTGAAGCTGGTGCTCAACGTGTCCGACGTCGCCGACCGCATCGAGCGGGCCTGCGCGGCCGGCGGCACGCAGGTCACCGCGGCCACCGATATGCCGCAGTACGGCATGACCATCGGCGTGGTGGACGACCCGGACGGATACCGCATCGAGTTCGTCGGCCGATCCTGACGCACCGTGCCCTGTCGAGGGGACGGCGCCGTGCGTGATCGGGATGACCGATCACGGGGACGACCACTGAGCGGGACGACGGTGGTACGCGCGCTCTCACCGTCCTAGGGTGGCGCAGACGACTCGATCCCGGACGGATCGGGAATGGGTTGAGACGACACGGAGTGGACGCAGCAATGGCTTGGGACAACAGTTTTGACGTGGTGGTGGTCGGATCGGGTGGCGCCGCACTGGCCGGCGCGCTGGCCGCGGTCGAACGTGGGTTGACGACCTGTGTGGTGGAGAAGACCGATCGATTCGGCGGCACCTCGGCGTACTCCGGCGGCAGTGTCTGGCTACCGGGAAATCATGTGCTCGCCCGCGACGGGGTGGACGACTCTGTGGAGAAGGGACTCAGGTACTTCCGCGAGGTCGTCGGAGATCGCGCGGACACCGACGTCGCACGTGCGTACCTCGAGAGTGGCCCGGCCGTCGCCGAGTTTCTGGAGAACACCGTCGGCATTCCGCTCGAACATCGTCCATTCCCCGACTATTTCGCGGCACCCGGACGAAGTGCCATGGGCCGCAGCATCTTCGCCAAGCCGATCACCGCCGACGAGGTCGGCGACCGGCTCGACGACGTGCGCCCCATGGTACCCACCGACCAGTTCGGGGTCGCCATGGATCGATCGGTTCTGGACGGAGGCCAGGCCTGGATCGCCCGGATGGTGCTCGCGTTGGACGCATCCGACACCGCCGATCTGCGCCTCGGTGTGGCGGCCGAGCATCTCGTGACCGACGGGTCGGGTCGCGTCGTCGGACTCGTCGTCCGGACACCGGAGGGGGAGCAGCGCATCGAAGCACGCGCCGGAGTGCTGGTGGCCGCGGGCGGATTCGAACGGTCCGCCGCGCTGCGCGCCACCCATCAGCACATGCCGACCGCCGACTGGTCGTCGTCGCATCCGAACACCGGTGGCGGCGATGCGCTCCGAATGCTCACCGAAGTCGGTGCGGCCGTGGATCTTCTGGACCAATCCTGGTGGTGCCCGGCGACGCTGTTCCCCAACGGGCATGCCGCCTTCACCCTGGGAGTCCGATCCGGCATCTTCGTCGACGACACCGCTCGCCGCTTCGCCAACGAGATGCTGCCGTACGACCAGATGGGCCGCGCGATGAAGTCGCGGATGGATGACGGGTACGGCGAGCATTTCTGGTACATCTTCGACGACCGGGCCGGCGACGAACTGCCGGCCATCTGCATGCCCGCACCGACCCGGGATGCGTTGAGCGAAGCCGGGCTGTGGCACACGGCGTCCTCGATCGCGGACCTCGCCGCCGCCATCGGCCTCGATCCGCAGGCGCTCACGGAGACCGTGGCGCGGTTCAACTCATGTGCCGACAGCGGGGTCGACGCCGACTTCGCGCGGGGCGAGGACCCGTACGGCCGGTTCTTTGTCGGCGCGAAAGACGCCTCCGAGTGTCTGAAACCGATTGCCGGACAGCGCTACCACGCGGTCCGCCTGGTCCTCGGTGACCTCGGGACCAAAGGTGGCGCGGTCATCGACCGCGATGGCGGCGTGTGCCGGGCCGACGGCACCCGGATCGCCGGGCTGTACGCGGCGGGCAACTCGTCGGCGTCGATCGCCGGCACCGCCTATCCCGGACCCGGTGTGCCACTGGGGTCGGGCATGGTCATGGCGTATCGTGCCGCCGGCGACATGGCGACGCATCTGGCCGACGCATCGGTGCCCGCGCCGTCCTGACCGGTCTGCGGTAGACCTCCGAGTTGCGGTGGAAGCGTTTGTCGCCCACCGCAACCCGGAAACCACCGATCACATGTGGCTGCCGCCGTCGATGCGGACCTCGGTGCCGCTGATGAACGCACCGTCGTCGGAGGCGAGCATCGCGACCACGCCGGCCACCTTGTCCGGCCCGGCCATGCCGGGGATCTTGATGTCGTCGGAGGTCGACGGAGCGATGGCCACCGCCGGCTGCAACTTCGTGAACAGGGTGAAATCGGCGTCGTCGGGCAGTCCGGGCGCGGCGGTCATTCCGCTGGAAATGCTTCCTGGCGCAACCGAAACCGCGCGGACACCGTACTTGGCGAACTCGAGGGCGATGGTGTGGGTCATCGACTGGATGCCGCCCTTGCTCGCCGCGTAGGCGGCCATGTACGGGTGGGCGAAGGAGGCCGATGTCGAGCTGAAGTTGACGATCACGCCGTGCCCGGATTCGATGAGCGCGGGCAACGATTCCCGGATCATCAGGAACGTCCCGGTCAGGTTGATCCGGATGATCTGGTTCCAGTCGTCGAGTGACGTGTCTTCGGTGTGGCCGCTGCGCAGGATACCTGCAGCGTTCACCAGGACGTCGAGTCCTCCGAGCCTCTCGACGGCGAACGTGACGCCCTCGCGCACGGACCGTTCGGCGCCGATGTCGATGGTGCGGGTGATCAACTGGTCGGGTTTGGCGATGTCTGCGGCCAGCTGAGCCGTCCGGACCAGTCCGTCGGCCACGACATCCCGGCGACGACGGTCGCGCCCTCCGACAGCAGGCGAAGGACGGTTGCCTGTCCGATACCGGACGCGGCGCCGGTGATCAGAGCCCGTTTTCCGTCGAATCGATGCACGTTCTCACTCCTCGTCACAGGGCCCGGACACCTCGGCACCGGGCGTACCACCCGATCGTCGGCCGCTCCCCGCCGACCGGCATCCGCTCATCCCACTCGGTGGACAGGTTTGTCGACGACGGGTCAGTGTGTGGCGAGATCGGCGGCGACGCAACGGTCCCAGATCTCGCGGGCGGCGATCCGCACCGGACCGAGGAGTTTGCGATAGTCGAGTGCGCCGACCGGTCCGCACACCGAGAGTCCCGCCAGGTTGCCGTAGATGTGGTCGGCCGGGCCGATCGAGACCCCGACGCACCCGATGCCGGGGAACGCCTCCCCCCGATCGAATGCGCCACCACGATCACGGATCTGCGCGAGCTCCTCCTCGAACCGTGGGGAGGTGAGGATGCCGTCGTCCGGCTGCCCGTCCTCGTCGTGACGCAGTCCGCGTGGCGACGGGTGCGGTGCCACCTGTTGATAGGCAAGGACGACCTTGCCGAGGGCGGTCAGATGTGCAGGCACGCGCTGGCCGACGGCGGTGGGCGTGGGCCCGGACAGTCGGCCGTTCACCTTGGCCAGGTAGACGGTGTCGCCGCGATCGACCACCCCGAGTTGGATCGTGTAGCCGGTGCGCTGGACGAAGGTGTGCATCACCGGACGCGCACCCTGCAGCAGGCGGTTCTGATTGAGGGCGGCCTGACCCATCTCGTATGCCTTGACCCCCAACTCATAGGTCTGGTCGGGCGACCGGGCCAACCACCCCGCGCTCGCGAGCTGCTCCAGCAGCCGGTGGACCGACGACCGCGGCAGCTTGGTCCTCGAGGTGACCTGGGCGAGCGTCATCGTCCCGGTTCCGTTGAACGCCTCGAGCACCAGCGACACCCGCTCGACGACGGAAACCGGATTGTCCCCTGTTTGCGATGTCCGCACCTGTCCTCCTGATGTGACAACGGTCACCGTACTCCTGGTCCGCGGCCGGCGACAAACAGCGCCGGCAGGCCGGTCAGGACTGTGTCATGACTGCAGGTGTCGGGCCGATCCCGCCTCCCGATCAGCGAGACACCCGCCGTCCTGCATGCATCCGCGCGCATAGTCTGCCGCACAACGCCGCCGGCTGACGCATCGCCGCGACCCGGCGGAATACCCACCCCGCGAGAACCAGAGAAATGAGCCCCGATGTCCAGCAACGTGGTCGCCGACGACGCCTCGGCAACGGAATCGCACGCGTCGGTGTCGGCGATGACTGCCGCGTCGCGTGGCCGGCGCGTTCGCGTCGCCGACGTCATCGACGAGACGCGGGACGCCCGCTCGATCATCGTGCAACCGGCCCCCGAGGACGCGGTGGACTTCACCTACTCGCCCGGACAGTTCCTGACCGTCCGGGTCCCGGACGTCGGCAGCGGGTCGGCGCGCTGCTACTCGCTGGCGAGCTCGCCGCACAGCGACACCGCGCCGAAGTTCACGGTCAAACGCGTCGCCGGTGGTCACGGATCGAACTGGATCTGCGACTCGGTGCGTGTCGGTGACGAACTCGAGGTGCTGCCACCGGCCGGTACGTTCGTCCCGTCCTCGCTGTCGGATCCGGTGGTCCTCATCGCCGGCGGCAGCGGTATCACGCCGGTCATCTCGATCGCCAAGTCGATCTTGTTCGAGGGCTCGGGTGACGTCTTCCTCGTCTACGCCAACCGCGACGAGAACTCGGTCATCTTCGCCGCTGAACTCCGTGAGCTCACCGAGCGCTTCGCCGACCGCTTCACCGTCGTGCACATGCTCGAATCGGTACAGGGCTATCCGACGCGCGAGGGCCTCTCGGCGCTGCTTCGACCGCTTCACGATCGCGCTCTGTATGTCTGCGGTCCGACTCCGTTGATGGACATGACGGTGTTGGTGTGTACCGAGGTCGGTTTCGACCATTCGCGTGTGCATGTCGAGCGGTTCGGATCGCTGCACGGAAATCCGTTCGCCACCAATGACATCGATGCCCAGGCGCCGCTCGCGGAGGACGAGGTGGTGTGCGAGGTACAGGTGGAACTCGACGGCGAGCGGCATACCGTCGCCTGGTCGGCGCGGCAGAAGCTGTTGGACGCTTTGCTCAGAGCCGGCGTCGACGCCCCGTACTCGTGCCGGGAAGGCGCCTGCAGTGCGTGTGTCTGCACGCTCAAGAGCGGCCGGGTACGCATGGCGCACAACGAGATCCTCACCGAGGAAGACATCGCGGACGGCTACATCCTGGCGTGCCAGGCCGAGCCGGTCAGCGACGAGATCGCCGTCGAGTACTGATCTTCCGGTTCAATCCTGGCGAGGCCGGGCGTCCGAAGTTGCCTTCCCATTCGGTGGGAGATGTGCGTCACAGGGCCACCGCAAGTTGCCAAGCTGGTCATAGTGCGACGAAACACGGGTCGCGACAGTCCGATCAGGAGGCCTGAGTGAATCCCACCGCCGACACCGCCGACGAAGTGCGGGTCATCGACACCGGTACACCGCCGGAACGCTATGCGCGCGGCTGGCATTGCCTCGGTCTCGCCCGCGATCTCGGCGATGGTCAGCCGCACCAGGTATCGGCGTTCGGCACCGAGCTGGTGGTGTTCGCCGGCGAGGACGGCGCCATCAACGTGCTCGACGCCTTCTGCCGCCACATGGGTGGCAATCTGGCCCAGGGCACGATCAAGGGCAACGCCATCGCCTGCCCCTTCCACGACTGGCGGTGGCGCGGCGACGGCAAGTGCGCGGGCATTCCCTACGCGAAGCGTGTTCCGCCGCTGGCTCGTACACGGTCGTGGACGGCGACGGTGGTCAGCGGTCAGCTCTTCGTGTGGCACGACCCCCAGGGTGGTAGGCCGCCGGCGGAGCTGGCCATCCCGGAGATCCCTTGGTACGGCGACGAGGGGTGGACCGACTGGGTGTGGAACTCGATCGAGGTCACCGGATCGCACTGCCGGGAGATCGTCGACAACGTCGTGGACATGGCGCACTTCTTCTACGTGCACTACGGCATGCCGACTTACTTCCGCAACGTCTTCGAAGGGCACACCGCGAACCAGACGATGCGGTCGTTGCCGCGGGCCGATGCGCAGGGTGTCAGTCAGAACACCAACTACGGCACCGAAAGTCGTTCGGATGCCACGTATTTCGGCCCGTCCTACATGATCGACAAATTGTGGAGCGGAGGCCGCGACCAGGCGGCCGGCCCCAACATCTACCTGATCAACTGCCACTACCCGATCTCGGCGACCTCGTTCAGATTGCAGTACGGCGTGATGGTGGAGAAGCCCGAGGGGATGCCCGCCGAGCAGGCCGACCAGATCGCACAGGCGGTGGCCAAGGGGGTGGCCATCGGCTTCGAACAGGACGTCCAGATCTGGAAGAACAAGTCGCGCATCGACAATCCGCTCCTCTGCGAGGAGGACGGCCCGGTGTACCAGTTGCGTCGGTGGTACGAGCAGTTCTACGTCGACGTCGAGGACGTCACCCCGGAGATGACCAACCGGTTCGAGTACGAGATCGACACCGAACGCGCACTCCGGAGTTGGCGGGCCGAGGTCGAGGAGAACCTCACCGCCGGACGTAGTGCCATCGCCCCGAACCTGACGAGCGCCCGGGAAGCCGGCGCAGCGGTGACCGCCGACTCGTCGTCCTGATCGCCGCCCCTCACACCCATCCATGACCACCAGGAGACAACCATGAGCTACGAAGTGCTCGACAGGATCGTCGCCATGTCCGACGAGATCCGGGCCGGCGCCGACGAATCGGATCGGCTCGGCCGGCTGAGCGACGACATGGCCAAAGGCCTCAAGACTGCCGGGATCATCCGGTTGTTGCAGCGCAAGAAGTACGACGGTTACGAGGCGCACCCGCGTGAGTTCGCCGAAACGGTGATGAAGACCGCCGGGCTCTACGGTTCGGCCGGGTGGGTCGGCGGGATCGTCGGGGTCCATCCGTGGCAGCTCGCCTTCGCCGATCCGAAGGTGCAGGACGAGGTACTCGGCTCCGACTCGGACACCTGGCAGGCGTCGCCGTACATGCCCGGCGGCATCGCCATCCCGGTCGAGGGTGGATACCGGATGACCGGACGCTGGCAATTCTCCTCCGGCACCGATCACTGTGACTGGATCTTCCTGGGCGCCATGGTGGGTGGTGACGACGGGGCACCGCTCATGCCGCCGGTCGGTCTGCACGTGATCCTCCCGCGGTCGGACTACCAGATCATCGAGGATTCCTGGGATGTCGTCGGACTGCGTGGCACGGGCAGCAAGGACATCGTCGTCACGGACGCATTCATCCCGGCCTATCGGGTGATGAGGTCGCAGGATGTCATCGACGGCATCGCCGCCAAGGAATACGGCGTCACCGAGACCCTCTACAAAATGCCGTGGTCGACGATGTTCCCGCTCGGGATCACCGCGGCGACCATCGGCATCTGCGAAGGCGCCCTCGCCGCCGGCATCGACTACCAGCGCGAGCGTGTCGGCGCCGCGGGCACCAAGATCAAAGACGACCCTTACGTGCTCCATGCGCTCGCCGAATCGGCGTCGGAGATCGACGCGGCCCGGCAACAGTTGCTCGCCAACGTCGATCGCATCTGGGATCTGGTCGACGCGGGCAAGGAGGTCGACTTCGAGACCCGCGCCGCCGGACGACGCAACCAGGTCCGGTCCGCGTGGCGCGCGGTCCGGGCGGCCGACGACATCTTCGACCGATCCGGCGGCAACGCGCTGCGGATGGACAACCCGTTGCAGCGGTTCTGGCGTGACGCCCATGCCGGCATCCACCACGCCATCCACGTCAGCAGCACCACCTATCACGCATCGGCGTTGTCGTCGCTCGGCGTCGACGTACCCGCCGGGCCGCTGCGCGTGATGATCTGACGGCCCGGCGACTCTTCGAAGGACACACACATGACCGAGATCAAAGGCCTTGGCTACGTTCGGGTCAAGGCCACCGACATGGATCGCTGGCGCGAGTTGGGGTTCGAGGTCCTGGGGTTCGCCCCGGGCATCGGCGACGAACTCGACGCACTGCATTTTCGTCTCGATGAGCGGCAGGCGCGGATCACCGTCGAACGTGCCGATGTCAACCGGGTCACCGCGGTCGGCTGGGAGGTGCGTGACCACCTGGCGTTGCGACGATTGGCGGAGACCCTTAACACCCGAGGCGTTGCGTACGAACAGATGTCGCAGGAACTGTGCGATCTGCGCAAGGTCGAGGCGGGTATCTGTATGAAGGATCCCGGTGGCACCCCGCTGGAGTTCTTCTTCGGTCCGGTCCTCGAACACAGCCCGGTCATCACAAAATACGGACAGCGTTTCATCACCGGTGCCCAGGGGCTCGGACATGTGGTGATGCCCACCACCAACTTCGAGGAGTCCTTCCGGTTCTACACGGAGACATTGGGTTTCCTGCCGCGTGGCGCATTCCGGATGGGCCCCGGGCCCGACGGCGCGCCGATGCGCATCCGGTTTCTCGGTGTCAACCAGCGTCACCACAGCCTCGCGATCATGCCCAGCCTCGAGGGCCGTGACCCGGGTCTGATCCACGTCATGGTGGAGGTCGATTCACTCGACGCGGTCGGCCGCGCCTACGACCAGGTGCTGTCCCGGAACTTCCCGGTGTCCTCGACGCTGGGCCGTCACACCAACGACAAGATGATCTCCTTCTATGTCCGGGTGCCGGGAGGCTGGGATATCGAGTACGGCACGGGTGGCCAACTCGTCGACGAAACGTACTACACCGCAGAGGAAATCACCGCCGACAGCTACTGGGGTCACGAGTGGATGTGGGCTCGCGAGATGAAGGAAGCGCGGCGTAAGGCTGCCGAAGAGACCGCGGTCGTGGAGCAGGCCGCGGCGGAACCGGTCGACGTCGACGCCTGATCGCTCCCCGTTCGCCGTCCGCCGGGCGGGCTACGAATCTTGAACAACGCTGTGCTCGACGTACATTCGCGTCAGGCACGAAACCACCGACAAGGATGTGACACGGTGAGCAATGATGGCATGAAGAGGGCGGCAACCGAGCACGACGTCGTCGTGATCGGTGCCGGCATCTCCGGGCTTTACGCAGTCCACAAACTGCGTGCACAAGGGTTGCGGGTGCACGGCTTCGAATCCGCGGAGGACGTCGGCGGTACCTGGTACCACAATCGGTACCCCGGCGCCCGCTGCGACGTCGAGAGCGTCGACTACTCATATTCGTTCGACGAAGCGCTGCAACAGGAATGGACCTGGACCGAGCGATTCGCCACGCAAGAAGAGATTCTCGCCTACCTCGAGCACGTGGCCGATCGATTCGATCTGCGCAGCGCCTACGAATTCCTCAACCGGGTGACCGCGACCATCTATGACGAGCCCTCGGGCACATGGACCATCACCACCGACACGGGCATCACCACGACCGCTCGGTTCGTGATCATGGCGACCGGCGTTCTGTCGGCCACGAACCGGCCGGACATCCCGGGCCGTGACTCGTTCGCGGGGGAGAGCTACCACACCGGTGAATGGCCGCACGAGCCAGTCGATTTCGCTGGGAAGCGAATCGGTGTCATCGGCACGGGATCGTCGGGCATCCAGTCGATCCCGGTCATCGCGGAGACCGCCGAGCAGGTTGTCGTGTTCCAGCGCAGCCCCAACTATTCGATCCCGGCGGGCAACCGGCCGCTGAGTGCGGAGTTCATCACCGACGTCAAGGCGAATTATCCGGAGCGACGCCGGAAGTCGTTCGCCAGCGGTGGCGGAACGCCCAACGAGGCGTACCCGAAGAATGCGATGGATGTCGACGCGGACGAGCGGACCCGGGTCTACGACGAGTGGTGGCGGCGTGGCGGCTACCTGTTCGCGAAGGCCTTCCCCGATCAGACCGTGAGCATCGAGGCCAACGACACCGCCCGCGAATACGTCGAGACCAAGATCCGTGAGATCGTGACGGACCCGGCCGTCGCCGATGACCTGATCCCCACCGATCACCCCATCGGGACCAAGCGCATCGTCACCGACAGTGGCTATTTCGGGACCTTCAATCGTGACAATGTCACCCTGGTGAACCTGCGCAAGACCCCGATCGACGAGATCACCGAGACCGGAGTGCGGACGAGCGACCGTGAGTTCCAGCTCGACATGATCGTCTTTGCCACCGGTTTCGATGCGATGACGGGATCGTTGTCGCGCATCGACATTCGGGGCCGGGGTGGTCGCACGCTCGTCGACGAATGGTCCGCCGGACCGCGCACCTATCTGGGTCTTGCCGTCCACGGATTCCCCAACATGTTCATCACCACCGGCGCCGGCAGTCCGAGCGTGCTCGCCAACATGGTGCTCGGCGCCGAACAGCACGTCAACTGGATCGCCGACTGCATCACCTATCTCGACGAGCACAACGGGACCGCGATCGAGGCGACCGCCGACGCCGTCGACGACTGGGTGACCGAATGCAACGCGAAGGCGCAGGCCACGCTCTTCCCGACCGCGAACTCGTGGTACATGGGAGCCAACATCGAAGGCAAACCGCGGGTGTTCATGCCTTACATCGGCGGGTTCGGCAACTACGGTCGGATCTGCGCCGAGGTTGCCGAGGCCGGTTACAAGGGATTCGAGATCTCCTGATGGCCGGGAACACGGACGACGGGGTGCAGCGGCGAAGCGATCTACACCCGGATGTCGAGACCATGCTCGCAGCATTCGAGGCAGGTTTCCCCGATGTCACCGAGCACGATCCGGCCGAGTTGCGGGCCATCATCGTGTCGCGTCGCGCTCCGCTGACCCGCCTGCCCGACATGGCCGCGGTCGAGGACGTGGTCATCGACGGGCCCGGTGGGGATCTGGCGCTGCGGATCTACATACCCCATCACGCCGACGAGGCGCTCCCGGCGGTGGTGTTCGCGCACGGCGGTGGATTCGTCTTCTGTGACCTGGACAGTCACGACGAGTTCTGCCGATCGATGGCCGACGCCGTCGGCGCGATCGTGGCGTCGGTCGATTACCGGCTCGCGCCCGAGCATCGCGCTCCGGATGCGTTGGAGGACATGTACGCTGCGCTCTGCTGGACTGCCGAGAACATCGGAGCCCGTGGTGGCGATCCACAGCGGATCGTCGTCGCCGGGGACAGTGCCGGTGGCAATCTCGCGGCCGCCGTGTCGCTGGCGGCACGGGATCGAGGGGGCCCGCCCATCGCCGCGCAGGTGTTGCTGTACCCCGTGATCGACGACGACTTCGACACCGAGTCGTATCAGCGGTACGGCGTGGGCTACTACAACACCACCAAGGCCATGCGCTGGTATTGGGACCAGTACGCCCCCGAGCCCGCCGATCGGCAGAGCGAGCTGGTCGTGCCCACTCGGGCCGACTCGCTGGCCGGCCTCCCGAAGGCTGTGGTGGCAACCGCCGAACTCGATCCGCCGTGTTCGTCGGGTGAGTCCTACGCCGCGCGCCTCGTCGAGGACGGCGTCCCGGTGATAACCCACCGCTTCGACGGATTGTTCCACGGATTCCTGACCTTTCCGCAGTTGTCGCTGACACCGGCCGCGCGTGAAACGGTGTGGCAGATGATGCGGAAAGTCCTGTCGCTCTGACCCTCTCGCCGGCTGAGCCCCTCGCTGGTTGAGCCGTGAGGAGCGCTAGCGACGAGCGAGTCGAAACCATGGTGAGGCCCCCGCCCGCTGGTTGAGCCGTGAGGCATCTCCCCGCTGGTTGAGCCGTGAGGAGCGCTAGCGACGAGCGTGTCGAAACCTCGTGAGGCGCCTACCCGCTGGCTGAGCCGTGAGGAGCGCCAGCGACGAGCGAGTCGAAACCTCGTTCTGCTCCCGATCGATCGCGTTGTGGCTGTGGTGGTTTCGACTCGGGCCTCCGCTATCGCTCCGGCCCGGCTCAACCAGCGGTGGGCGGCTCGACCGGCGGTGGGGCACTCCGGCCCGGCTCAACCAGCGGTGGGGGCCGGCTCAACCAGCGGTGGGGCCGACTCGACCAGCGGTGGCGCGGCTCAACCAGTGGCGGGGCACTCCCGCCCGGCTCAACCAGCAGCGGACGGTACGAGATCGGCTGTTCCATTGAGTGGACGCACGAGTCCTGAAGTGCCCGTGCACACCTGACGATGGACACAAGGGTGTGAGCCCGAACACGACGACGGCGCAGAGGGTGGAGATGACACAGCGTTTGGCGGGCAGGACGGCGTTGGTGACCGGCAGCAGCCGGGGAATCGGCCGGGCGATCGCCCAGCGCTTGGCGGCCGAGGGAGCAACCGTGGTGGTGACGGCGCGGTCGACGACGCCGTCCCCATCGACCCGCAACGGGCAGACGCAGGTGCTTTCCGGATCGCTCGACGAAACGGTTTCGGCGATCGAGGAACTCGGCGGGACGGCAATCGCCATCCCGGCCGACCTGGAGGATTCCGAACAGCGCGCAGCGCTGGTGGATGACGTGGTGGAGCGCGCCGGCGGCATCGACATCCTCGTCAACAACGCGGGTTTCGCCGACTACAGCCCGATCGAGACGATGAGCGAAGCGACCTTCGACCGCACCCTCGAGCACTATCTCAAAGTTCCGTTTCTGCTGTCGCAGAGAGCGATCCCACATATGCGCAAGGAGGGGGCGGGGTGGATCGTGAACATCGGCTCGTCGACGGGCATGAGCCCGATCCGTCCCTTCCGGGAGTACAACAAGACCTCCGGCGACGTGATCTACGCGTCGGCGAAGGCAGCGCAGCACCGATTCACCCAGGGCCTGGCGGCCGAGGTGCTCGACGACAACATCGCGGTGAACGCGGTGGGTCCGTCCACGGCGATCATGACACCGGGCGCGCAGTCGTTGCTGCCCGAGGGATACGAGACCGAGCCCGTCGAATACCTGGCCCAGACGGTGCTGGAGATGTGTACTATGCCGGCCGCCGAACGGACGGGACTCGTCGCGTTCAGCCTGCACTATCCGTGGGCCACCGGCACCCCGGTGATGTCGCTGGACGGCACCACCGAGTTGCCGCGTCGCGAGCCGCCCGCATGGGCCAACCCACACATCTCGCCGACCGGACTGTGACCAACCCGAAGAGAGGAGGCCAGCGATGACTGTTGCACACGAACGATTTTCGTCGGGCACGGCCGTCGTCACCGGCGCCGCAGCCGGCATCGGCGAGGGCCTTGCCCGGCATCTCGCCGGTCTGGGGATGACGGTGGTCATCGCCGACATCGACGCCGAGCGCGCGAAGTCGGTGGCCGCCGACATCGAGGACAAGGGTGGCCGGGCCGACAGCCTCGGACTCGACGTCAGCCAGAGCGACGCGGTGCAGGCGGCGGCCGCAGAGATCTTCGACCGCTACGACAGCGTCGAACTGCTGATCAACAACGCCGGTGTCGAATCGGCCGGCCTGCTGTGGGAGATCGACACCGACCGCTGGCGGCGGCTGATGCAGATCAACGTCGACGGGGTGTTCTATTGCCTGAAGGCCTTCGTGCCCAGGATGATCGAGGCGGGCACCCCGTCGTGCATCGCGAACCTGTCGTCCGTCGGCGGGCTCAACACGGTCGCCGTGCAGGCCCCGTACATCGTCAGCAAGCATGCGGTTCTCGCGATGACCGAATGCCTCTACCAGGACCTGCTGATCGTCGGCGCACCGATCCAGGTCAGCGCCGTCATCCCGCACTCGATCCGCAGCGAGATCTTCTTGTCCGCGCAGCGCGACGCACCGACGCGCAACGAAACCGCCAACGCCGTGTTCGCCGCGATGCAGCGGGACAACGTCGAGAAGGGTCTCGACCCGTTGATCGCTGCCGAACACATGATCGACCAGATCGCCCGCGGTGAGTTCTGGATTCACTCCGACGACGAATTATGCACTGCGGCAGCCCATCGGCGCGGACAGCAACTCCTGGATCTGCGCCCCCCATCGAATCCGCGCGACATGCTCACGCGCATGGGCGTGCCCCTTCCGGAAGGCAGGCAATGACCGAAATCATCTCCGCAGAAAGCAGATCGGACCTGACCGACGTGGACGAAACGCATCTGCGCGACGCCATCGCCGGATGCGATCCGGCCCCGCTGCTCATGGCCCTGGTCCATCTGACCGGCGACACCGGACTCCTCGACGAGTTCGGTGCCCGGCTGGAGATCTCCCGTCCCGGCACGCATTACGCCGCCGCGGCGAAGAACACCCTGCCGGCCGGCCAGTATCCGCCCGATGTCGTCGACGACATCCGTTCGCGCGCCATGGAATTACTCGGCAGTGAACTCGAGCCGGCGATCGGTGTGCCCGACACCGAACTGTTCCTGCGCATGGCGAAGGTGGCAACCTCGCAGGAGGTCGACGCAGAGTTCGCGCCGATCCTGCTCGAGCAGGCCGGGTTCGTGACCGACCAACGTCACGTCCCGGTGACCGTCACACCGCCCACCACCTTCGAGGTGGCGATCGTCGGTGCCGGCATCGTCGGGATCAACGCGGCGATCAAACTGCAGGAGGCCGGATTCCCCTACGCCGTCTTCGAGGCGCGTGACGAGATCGGTGGCACATGGTCGCGAAACACCTATCCCGGTGCCGCCGTGGACACTCCGAGTCACTACTACTCCTACTCCTTCGAACTGAACCCGCACTGGACGCGGTACTACCCGACCGGGCCCGAGTACCAGCAGTACCTGCTCGACGTCGTCGACAAGTACGGCCTGCGCGACAACATCCGCTTCGAGACGCGAGTGAGCGCGGCGCGGTGGTCAGAGGACGAGCAGATCTGGGACGTCGAGACACGAGATGCGTCCGGCGCGGTCGAACACCACCGCGCCAAGGCGGTCATCACCGCCCTCGGCATGCTGAACTCGGAGAACATTCCGGACGTACCCGGCCTGGACACCTTCGCGGGCCGGGTGATCCACACCGCCGCATGGGACGAGACGCTCGATCTGACCGGTAAGCGGGTCGTGGTCCTCGGCACCGGATGCACCTCGGTGCAGGTGGTGTCCGCGATCGTCGACCAGGTCGCCGCACTCGACGTCGTCGTGCGGACGCCGCACTGGCTCGTCCCGGAACGTACTGTGGTGCAGAATGTTCCGGAGTCGGAGCGATGGGCGTTGGAGCACATCCCCTACTACCACGAGTGGTTTCGGCTGCGGTCGTATTGGTTCGCGTCGGACAATCTCTACCGGCTGCCGCGGGTCGACAAGGAATGGGAAGCGACCCACGAGCTGTCCGCCTCGGCCGAGAACGACATGGTGCTGCAGAACGCGCAGCGCTACCTGCGCGACAGTCTCGGCGACCGTCCCGACCTGATGGAGCAGCTCACCCCCGACTTCCGCCCGTACGCGAAGCGCATCGTCAAGGACCCCGGCTTCTACCGGGCGCTCAAGCGCGATCACGTTGCGTTGCATCGTGCGTCGTTCGAGCGAGTGACCCCGGATGGCGTGTACACCACCGAGGGCGAGTACATCGAGGCCGACGTCATCATCCTGGCCACGGGATTCAAGCTCGAGTTCACCACCTCGATCGACATCGTCGGCCGAGACGGCCGATCGCTCGCCGATGTGTGGTCCGGTGGCGACGACCCGCGCGCCTACATGGGTATCCAGGTGGCCGGGTTCCCCAACCTGTTCGTCACCGCCGGCCCGAACTCGGCCCCGAATCATGGAGCCGGACACAATATCCTGAGTGAGGAACACGTCCATTACGTGCTGGAGTGCCTGCAGTACCTGCTCGAGCACGACTACGCCTCCATGGATGTCCGCCCGGAGGTCCTTGACGCCTACAACGTCAAGGTCGAGGAGGCGCTCGACGAGACCGTCTGGGTGCATCCGGGCAAGAATGTCACCGGCTACTACCGCAACAGCGCGGGTCGCGCGATCGTGCCGTGCCCATGGCGCCTCGTCGACTACTGGACGATGCTGCGCGAGCCACATCCGGAGGACCTGACGTTTGTTCCCAACGCGGGAACCAATGCCGAGAAGGGCAACTGATGACAGACAACGCCACAACCACCGAGCACACGGTCGACCTGCTCGTCGTCGGGTCCGGAACCGGTTTGGCGGCGGCGCTGACCGCGCATGAACTCGGACTGTCCACCCTGGTGGTGGAGAAGAGCGAATACGTCGGCGGATCCACTGCACGTTCCGGCGGGGCGTTCTGGGTACCGGGCAATCCCGTGCTGCGTGAACTGCAGCCGGAGGATTCACCGCAGGCGGCCGCCGACTACGTGAGTGCGGTGGTCGGTGACAGCGCACCGGCCGATCGCGGTGCCGCCTTCCTGAGCAACGGCCCGGCGGCCATCGCCATGCTGTCGCGCACCACGCCGATGAAGTTCATGTGGGCCCAGGGCTATTCGGACTATCACCCGGAGGAGGCGGGCGGCTCCGCGGTCGGCCGCACCTGCGAATGCAAACCGTTCGACGCGTCCCGGTTGGGGGAGGAGCGCAAACGTCTGCGTCCGGGCCTGATGGAATCGTCGTTCCCGATGCCGGTGACCGGCGCGGACTACAAGTGGTTCAACCTGATGACCAGCACTCCGCGAAAGTCTCTGCCGCGCATCATGAAATCGCTGGCGATAGGCGTCGGTGGGATGGTCGTGAAGCGCGAGTACATCGCGGGTGGGCAAGCGCTCGCGGCCGGCCTGTTCAAGGGCGCGATCGATGCCGGCATCCCGATCTGGACGAGCGCGCCGATGGTCGAGCTCATCAGTGAGAACGATCGGGTGATCGGCGCGGTCGTCGAACGTCGGGGGGTGATGACCCGCGTGATCGCGCGCAAGGGAGTCATTCTCTCCGCGGGTGGTTTCGATCACGACGGGGAGATGCGTCGAAAGTTCCAGTCGGAGAGCTTGACCGACGACCTCAGCCTGGGCTGTGAGGCCAACACCGGGGATGCGATCAAACTCGGCCAGGAACTCGGTGCGGGTGTCGAGTCCATGGAGCAGGCCTGGTGGTTCCCTGCGGTGATGCCGGTTCCCGGCGGCGCACCGTCGGTTCTGCTCGCCGAGCGTTCGTTGCCGGGCTCGTTCATCGTCGACGGTGGAGGTCGTCGGTTCATCAACGAGGCCGTCGACTACATGACGTTCGGTCAGGCGGTGCTCGAACGCGAACGCAACGGTGACCCGGTGGGCTCCATGTGGTTGGTCTTCGACCAGAAGAACCGCAACAGTTACGTGATGGCCGGTGGCCTGATGCCGCGCCAAGAGCTGCCGGCCGCCTGGTACGAGAGCGGAGTGGCCGCCAAGGCGGACAACCCGGTGGACCTTGCCGACGCGATGGGCGTCGACATCGAGACCTTCACCGGCACATTCGCCCGGTTCAACGCGGCGGCGCAACTCGGCGCCGATCACGAATTCGGGCGCGGGACAAGCGCATACGACCGCTACTACGGTGACCCGACGGTGACGCCCAATCCCAACCTGCGTGCACTGAACGTCGGACCCCTGTACGCGGTCCGAGTGGTCCTGAGTGATCTCGGCACCTGCGGGGGTCTCCGTGCCGATGCGCGGGCGCGGGTGCTCCGTGAGGACGGCACCGCGATCGACGGTCTGTATGCCATCGGCAACACCGCCGGCAATGCCTTCGGGGCCACCTATCCGGGAGCCGGCGCCACGATCGGCCAGGGGCTGGTCTATGGCTACATAGCGGCCCGCGCGGCCGCAGGTGTGGACGGCTGACCGTCCGCCCACACCCGGGGGTCTCGACCATCCGCCCACGCCCGTCACCGGGCGTGGGCGGATGTCGCAGTGCGACAATGGCTTTGCGTTCGGCACCCGTCGCTGTGGGAGCACAACGGATCGAGCCCCGCACCGGGCGAATCGGTGCGGGGCTCGTGTGGGATGTCCTCAGCGGGCGTTGAATCCGGCGTCGACCGGGAACGTGACGCCGGTGACATACCTCGCGGCATCGCTGACCAGGAACGCGATGGCGTTCGACACGTCGATCGGATCTATGAACGGTACCGGCATCAGGTTGCGGATCGCGTCGAAGTCGGCGTTGGGATCGCTGTAGAACTGCTCGACGATCGGATTCTGGATCATCGGGGTCGCGACACCCGTCGGGTGAATCGTGTTGACACGGATGTTCTTCGGACTCAGCCAGTTCGCGTAGTTGCGCACCAGGCCGACGACACCGTGCTTGGCGGCGGTGTATGCGGCGTTCACGCCGCCCATCCCGCCGGTGCCCTTCAGGCCCTGGCTCGAACTCGTGATCACGATCGATCCGCCCTCGTTGGCCAGCAGGCTGGGCACCGCGGCCTCGACCGTGTTGTGCACGCCGTTGAGGTTCACGTCGATGACATCGAGGAACGCCTGATGTGAGGTGATGGTGAAACCCAGTGGCATGATGCCAGCATTGGCCAGCACGATGTCGGTGCGGCGTCCGAGCTCCGACTCACTGGCGGTCAGTGCTGCGGCGATCGCGTCGGGATCGCGAACATCGGCCTGTGTCGCAACGATTCTCCGGTCGAGGGCCTCGACCTCTTTGACGGTAAGTGCGAGGTCGTCGGGTGTCGACATGTCGTACTCGACGGTGGGGATCTGTCGGCAGATGTCGATGGCGATGATGTCGGCGCCTTCGCTCGCGAGCTTGATCGCGTGACTGCGGCCCTGTCCTCGTGCCGCGCCGGTGATGAACGCGACCTTTCCCTCCAAAGTGCCCATATTGGTTGTCCTTTCGATCGGGGCGGTCGGGTCAGTGCTCGACCAGTTCGACGGCCGGCGCCGCACCCGACGTGGATGCCGACGCGGATGAGAATGAGGGTGGAGCAAGCACGCAATGCGTGCCGTGGAAGATGGTCGGCATGCACTTGTTGCAGTGGATACACAGCGATTCGGTGCGTTCGTCCGCGGTGATCTTGTTGATCAGATCCGGTTCGCGTAGCAGTGCCCGGGCCATGGCCACGTACTCGAACCCCTCGGCCATCGCGGTGTCCATGTCCCGCTTGTTGGTGACCCCGCCGAGAAGGACGAGGGGCATCTCCACGTTGGCGCGGATCTGACGTGCGGCCTCGAGCATGAACAGGTTCTCGTAGGGATAGCTGTGCAGAAAATGCTTGCCAAATGCCTTGATACCCAACTTCATCACCGGCGGCATGATTCCTGCGAACTCGGTCAGCGGAGCGTCACCCTTGAACAGGTACATCGGATTGAGCAGTGAACTGCCGATGGTCAATTCGATGGCGTCCAGATTACCGTCGTCCTCGAGCCATTTCGCGACCTGGATGGCCTCGTCGAGCCAGAAGCCTCCCGGCACACCGTCGTCCATGTTCAGTTTCGCGATGACCGCGATCGAGTTGCCCGCCGCCTTGCGCACCTCGGCGGCGGTCTCCCGGACGAGACGTGCCCTCTTCTCCACGGTGCCGCCGTAGGCGTCGTCACGGTGGTTGAGTACCGGACTCAGAAATGAACTCGCAAAGTAGTTGTGCCCGAAGTGGATTTCCACCGCATCGAACCCGGACTCGATGGCCAGTCGGGTGGCCTGGCCGTGCGCGAGGCGAACGCGCTCGATGTCGGCGAGGGTGGCGGCTCGCACCATCCGCATGCCGAGCGGGGTGAACCGGCGGGATGCACTGATGGCGGGGTAGCCGGTCGACTTCTCGTTGGCGACCGGGCCGGCATGGCCGATCTGGGCGGATATCGCGGCGCCCTCAGCGTGGACGGCATCGGTCAGTCGACGCAGCCCGGGCACCGCCTCGTCGCGCATCCAGAGTTGGTCGGCCTCCGTGCGGCCTTCGGGGGCGACTGCGCAGTACGCGACCGTGGTCATACCGACCCCGCCGGCGCCGAGTTGGCGATGGAACTCGATGAGTTCGTCGCTGACCAGTGCGCCGGGCGTCATGTGTTCGAACGTCGCCGACTTGATGACGCGATTGCGCAGGGACACCGGTCCCAGGCGCGCCGGCGCCAGGGGATCGGGAACGGAATGTGACACACGGGGCTCCTTGGAACGAGGGCTGAGCTGAGCTGTGCTGCACACGGTATGTGGCCGGAGCCACAGCAGGTCCCGGATTTCCTACTGAGTGGACGGTTTCGTTCGTCGCCGAACGATCGCCGATCGGTACCGAAGTGCGTGTCCCGGCCAACGGGAGATGACCCACCCGGCACCACACGGCGGGGGTTATCGTTCCCGTCACATCCTTCCGGCGACGAGGAGCAGGCGATGACAGCGACCACGCACCAGGGTTCGGTGCTCGGTGGCGTCCCGGCCGCCGACGAACTCCCGGGGATCGACGGTGCGCAATTGCGCAGTGTGCTGGGTCGTTTCGCGACGGGGGTGGTCGCGATCATCGGCATGGACCCGAAGTCCGACACCCCCGCCGGCCTCGCGGCGAACTCATTCACGTCGGTGTCGCTCGACCCACCACTGGTGGCGTTCTGCGTCGCGCGAACGAGCACGTCGTGGCCGGCGATACGCACCGCGCGCCGATTCACGATCAACATCCTGTCCGGGTCCCAAGAACAGATCTGCCGTCAACTGGCCGCGCGCGGCACCGACAAATTCCGCGGCGTGGCCTGGGTGTCGTCACCGTCAGGGGCTCCTGTTCTCGTGGATTCCCTGGCCTGGATCGAAGCAGAGGTCGCAGCCGAGCACGAGGCGGGCGACCACACCATCGTCGTCGCACGCGTTCGGCACCTACATGCCACCGACCTCGAGCCGTTGGTGTTCTTTCGTGGTCGCTACGGTCGGGTCAGTGCACAACCGGAGGCAGGGGATCAGCGATGACGATGAGACCGCTCGAATGTGAGCAGTGTGGCCGTCGGGTGCAGGTGGAGAAGTTCAGTGCCGTGCACACGTCGATCCAGTGGATGTCGGATGCGGCCGAGTGCCCATTGATCGCCGCCGGACATCATGGGCTCGGCGACGCTGCGCGTGAGTGTCCGGCGCTGCGCCGCAGCATCGATCACGCGGTACGGGACGAGCTGTTGCCGGATTCGCGGATCGAGCTGCCCGTCGGCGCGCGGATTCCGCGCCTGCACTGAGTCGGCACGCGCCGGGCAGTCCCCGAGAACCAGTGCCGCTCAACGGGAACAGCGGCAGGCCACGGCATGAACCGATGGCATTCTCGTCGCATGACGACGCACATCGACACTCATACCGTGCCCGAGCTCCGCGAGCTGCCGACGCCGCACGGCACCCTGCGTTACCGCGAAAGCGGTGAGGGGCCGCCCCTGCTGCTGCTGCACGGATCGGGGCCGGGGGTGACCGGCTGGCGTAACTTTCGGGGCAACCTGCCGGCGCTGGCCGAGCACTATCGCACGCTGATCCTGGAGTTCCCGGGGTTCGGCGTCAGCGACAGTTTCGGAGCACCGCATCCGATGGTCTCCGCGCGGTCCGCGGTCACCGCATTCCTCGATGGACTCGGTCTCGATCGTGTTCGACTGATCGGTAATTCGATGGGCGGCTTCGTCGCCACCGATTTCGCGTTGTCGGCTCCCGGCCGCGTGGAAAAGCTCGTCACCGTCGGTGGCGCGGGAACCAATCTGTTCGGTCCGCAACCCGGTGAGGGCATCATCCGGCTGAGCGAGTTCGTGGAGAATCCGACTCGGGAGACTCTGATCGCGTGGCTGCACTCGATGGTGTACGACAAGGCTCTGGTCACCGACGAGATGATCGAGGAGCGGTGGGAGCAGGCGACCGATCCGGAGACCCTGGCGGGTTCGCGCGCCATGTACGGCACTGCCGCACTCGAGCGGATGACCGCGGCGATGCGCGACTCCGATGCCACGCCGGGATGGGCCAATCTGCGGAAGTTGTCTGTGCCCACGCTGATCACCTGGGGCCGGGACGATCGGGTCAGTCCGGTGGACATGTCGATCATCCCGATGCGCACGCTGCCGTTCGGCGAGGTGCACATCTTCCCGAACTGCGGTCACTGGGTGATGATCGAGCAGAAGGCGGCCTGGGAGGCCACGGTGCTCGGATTCCTCGGGCGGCGTTAGACATCGGTGCCGCTCGGTGTGATCACACGCCGGGAGGCGCCGGCGCATCAGTGTTCTCGGACCGATGACAATCGGGTCGGCCCCATGTCCAACAGTGGCGCGTCGAGTCGGCAGAAGCTATGGCACACGCGGTCTTTCACGATGCAGTTCGGATTCTCCGGATCGAACCACTGGTCGACGTGTGCCCAGTGCACGGGATGGTTCATGTACTGGCCCATCAGTCCGTCGAGATCGGTGAACTCCTGTTCCCACACATGGGTCCACGGTGAAGCGCCCGTGGCGACGGTGACCGGGCTCAACTGCCAGGCGATCATCGTGTCCATGTGGTGCGGCATGCGCAGCAGCGAGCGTTCGAAGTCGGCCACGTGTTCTGGCGATGCCGAATCGTCGACGCGCAACAGCAGCGTGCGGTACACGGTGCCCGCGAAGGCATCACGTCGACGACCACACCATGTCCGTGGGCCGGCGTGGTACTCGACGCCGTCGACATGGGCGATCAACGGACCGGTGCCGGCGGCGTCGACACCGTCGCGGCGCAGTTGCCAGTCCGCGGGACTGTCGAACTGCAGGTGGACGATCAGGTCGCCGCCGTTTCGGACCCCGGGCAGGGTGCGCTCGACGAGCATGCGGTCGGGTGCCGCCGCCGTGGCGGCCGCCGTCAGGCGTTTGGTGACGATCGTGGCCGCTGCGTCGTCGGCGGGATCGCCCAGTCCGATGAGACGTGTGACCTCATACATCGCAGAGTCCTTCCACATCCGCGGCTGCGGCCGCCATGGAACGACTGCGTCGAACGATCAACGGCGCCACCGACTCCCACCATTGCACGGTGCTCAGGTCGTGGCGTCCCCTGATCGCGGCGTGCCACCACGCGGCGGGCCCGGCCACCGTCCACAGGGCGGTCACGGTGGTGGGCTCGTCGTCGAGCCACACCGGGGGGCTCACGAGAACGCGGTCGAGGGTCAGTCCACGGTCGACGGCGCCAGGTGCGTACTCACTCAGGTAGGCGTCGATGAACTCACGGCCTTTTCCGGGTTGCAGCACGACCTGATCCACGACATAGATGGTGCGGTCGTTCATGATGCTCACGCTATCGGGGGGCGAGCCCATCCGGGTCCGGTGATTCCCGGTGGCCGGGAGAGCTGTCGGGTTCCGCGAATCGTGAAGAATCCGTTGGTAATGTGCCGGGACATGGATGCCGAATCCGATGCCTATCCGACCCTGCCGGCCACCAGTTGGGCGGTGCTCGGCATGCTGGCATTCGGTGAAGAACTGACCGGCAACGATCTGAAGAAGTGGGCCGACTGGAGTATCGGATTCTTCTACTGGAGCCCGTCGGTGAGCCAGGTCTACGCCGAGCTCAAGAAGCTCGAGGACCAATCACTCGTGACGTCACGGGTGATCAACGACGAAGGTGTGCGGGGCCGCCGGGTCTACCGCATCACCGATACCGGCATCGGCGCGCTCCGCAACTGGTCACGCCAATCCGAAGTCGACCTTCCGGTGCTCAAACACGGTGTGATGCTTCGACTGTGGATGGGCCATGTGCAGGAACCGGACGATCTCAAACGAATCGTGCACGCGCACATCGAGAATCTCCGGGACAGCGCCCGTCGCGCCGGGCTGCACGCCGATCATTCCGATGCGGAGCCGGGCTGGGCGTTCTCGCAGATGAGTCTGCGCTGGGCTCAACGGTATTACGACGCCGAGGTCGCGCTGGCGGAACAGCTGCTCGACGACATCGACGCGGCGGCCGAACGGTATCGCGGTAGCGCCGAGCATGACAGCAGGGGCATGCCGGTGCCGCGTCATCCGGGCGTCTGGCGCGCACTACCCGACGACGCGGCCTCGGACCCTGAATGATCCCGCGGTCGCGGCCGGGTGGGCGAGCAGGGAGCACGGTGCGGTGGCTCAGCCCTCCGCCCGTACCCGGGCGGCTGTGGGCAGTGAGCGCAACATGTTTCGGCGCTGCAGCGTGGGCGTGACGCGGACACCGCCGGACATCGTCCGCCAGATGGCACCGGCGGTCAGACGCACCGGTGCGATCATCGCCGAGTCAAAGGTCATGTCCCGCAGCGGTCCGCAGATCGATACCGCCGTCGTGGCCTCGCCGATCGGACCGATCGGCGAGGCGATGCAGCCGAAGCCGCTGAGGGACGTGTTGCGCTCACACGCGACACCGCGTTCTCGTATCAGGTCGTCGCCGGGCTCTTGCCCGCCGCTGTAGGCCAGCAGGGCCTTGCCGAGCGCAGACTGGACCGCAGGCCGGCGTCCGCCGATCCGGGTCGGGACGTGCGCGGCCAGCTGGCCGCCGATCTTGTCCAGGTAGACGACGTCCGTGCCGTCGAGCACGGCGAGATGCACGACCATGCCGGTGGCGCGGTACAGATGTTGCAGATGCTCGACGGATGCGGCGTGGACGCGATCCTGATGCACCGCCAGCGACCCCAACTCGACCAGTCGGATGCCCAGGCTGTAGTTGCGACCCTCGCGACTCAGCCACCTGAGGGCCACCAGACGATCGAGCATCCGATGGGCCGACGATCGGGGCAGTCCGGTGCGCAACACCACCTCGGCAAGGCTCAGACTCCCGCGCCCGTCAAACGCGTCGAGGATCAGTGACAGCCGATCCAGGATCGCGCTCGGGGCGGACTGCGCATCGAGGGCGAGTTCTTGCGTGGCGGTCATGTCGGTGCTCCTGTTCTGGGGCTGTATCGCTCTGACATGGCTATTTCAATTAGGAATTGTGTCATATGACGTGCTCGTTGTGAAGCGGGTCACCAGAACACGAGGGCGGTGGCAGGTCGACGGTGAGCCGCGGTCATCGGCTTTCCGGGCTGCCAAACCTCGTGGGTCGGGTGCCGTCACGTTCCGGGTCTGTGGGCATGGCCTGGGGAAGTCCGACGGGCATCCATCTCAGCATCTCGTCGACAGCGTCGGCGGAGTCGCCGACGGCACCCGCGTCGGCCCACTCGGTGAGCGCGGCAAAGGCGACGGCCTGGTAGGCCGTGGCGAGTGCGCGGCAGACGGCTTGTGGGACCTCGGGAATCCGCTGGGCGATGTACTCCGCGATCGTGTCGATCCACGGTTGGTACGCATGCTGTGCGCGCGCAGCGAGTTCCGGCTCGTCGGAGATCAGGCGTAGCCACTTGTGGCCGACGCGGCGAACCTGCGGATGTCGTGATGTGGACTCGACGACGGCCTCGCGAAGGGCCGTCGACAGCGGCGTGTGCGGGGGAGTGGCCCGCAGCGCATCGCGAAGCCGTGTGGTGGCCGAGTCGACGCCGACCCAGGCGATATCGGCCTTGGTGGGGAAGTGTCGGATGAGTGTCCGCGTGCTGATTCCGGTTCTCTTCGAGAGATCCGACCAGCTCGTGGAGGCGAAGCCCTGTTCCGACCACGCCTCGATCGCGGCCTCGGACACGGCCGCGGCATCCAGGATGCTGGGCCGGCCGCGCCCGCGTCGCGCAGGGGATGTGTTCCCCGTCGGATCGCTGGGCATGTGTTCAGGACAACATTTTTGGCGTAGTGTGTCAAATATCGATCGGCAACGGGTTGCCGATCTTCGTGGATTGCAGAGGTGGGGATGGTGGGTGTCTACGCGGTGACCGGATCGGCGTCCGGCATGGGCCGTGAGGTTGCGGAAAAGCTTCGTGGCCAGGGGAATACGGTCATCGGGGTCGATCTCGGGGACGCCGAGGTGATCGCTGACCTGTCCACCGCGGACGGCCGCCGGGCCGCCGTCGAAACAGTGCTGGAGCGCTCCGGTGGGCACCTCGACGGGGCCGTGTTGGCGGCGGGGTTGGGGCCGACTCCCGGCAAGGATCGGCCCCGGTTGATCGCGGAAGTGAACTACTTCGGGGTGGTCGAGCTGTTGGAGGCGTGGCGGCCGGCCCTGGCCGCAGCGACCGACGCGAAGGTGGTGGTGTTCTCGAGCAACTCGACCACCACCACACCGGCGGTACCCCGCCGCGCCCTGAGGTCGTTCCATCGTGGCGATGTCGACGGCGTGCTCAAGGCTGTGCGGATCTTCGGACGTAACGCACCGGCGATCACCTACGCGGCGTCGAAGATCGCGGTGAGTCAGTGGGTGCGGCGTCATGCGGTGACTCGCGACTGGGCGGGTGCTGGCATCCGACTCAACGCTCTCGCCCCGGGTGCGATCATGACCCCGTTGCTCGAGAAGCAATTGTCGACTCCCGCAGAGGCGAAGGCGATCAGGAGCTTCCCGGTGCCCATCGGCGGCTTCGGAGATGCCGGCCAGTTGGCCGACTGGGTTGTGTTCATGCTGTCCGATTCGGCCCAATTTCTCTGTGGCAGTGTTCTCTTCGTTGACGGCGGCTCCGACGCCTACTTCCGGTCCGACGATTGGCCGCGGTCGGTTCCGCTGCACCGGATCGTCGGCTACCTGCGGCGGTTCCGCGGTTTCGCACCATTTCGGTAGGGGATGTCCGTCCGAAGGTGCCCACCATCCTCCCGTTCGACGACTGGTGATCGCGCCGATATTCCCGTCCCATTCACCGGGACTCTCGGCACACCACCACGGTCGCGACGACCACCATCCCAATGACCACCACTGGAGGGGATGCGATCCGTGACCGACCTGAAGCACTACGTCCCCCGGTGTCGCGAAACGTTCCGGGCCAACCGTGCCGAACTGCTTCTCGAATCCTACGCGGCGATGCAGAGACTCTTCGCCAAGCGCGACACCGAACTCGTCGACACCCGACGCGGCTGAACCGATGCGCATCGGCATCACGAGTCCGATCGTCACCCGGTTCCCGGGCGCCCACGCCGCCTGGGAGGCCGATGCCGGGATCGCCGAGCTGGCCGAGATCGCCACGACCGCAGATGAACTCGGATTCGAGTATCTCACCTGCAGCGAGCATGTCGCGGTACCGAACGAGATCGCCGCGCAACGCGGCGGCACCTATTGGGATCCGTTGGTCACCTTCGGTTTTCTGGCCGCGCGTACTCGGCGCATCAGATTGCTCACGCAGGTGCTGGTCCTCGGTTATCACCACCCACTCGAGATCGCCAAACGCTTTGGGACGTTGGATCTGGTCAGCGGTGGACGACTGACAATCGGCGTGGGGTCGGCTCGTTGCGGGAGGAGTTCGAGCTGCTCGGCGTACCGTTCGACGACCGCGGTCCCGCGCCGACGACGCGATGCGTGCGCTGAGGTGCGCGCTCTCGACGAGCACACCCGACTATCGCGGCGAGTACCACTCGTTCGGCGACGTCATCGTCGACCCCCATGCGGTCCAGGACCGGGTGCCGTTGTGGGTCGGCGGGCGTACCGCTCGATCACTTCGGCGGGCGACGGAACTCGGCGACGGGTGGGTGCCGTTCGGACTGTCGCACAGCCGGCTGCGCTCGATGCTCGACGCGATCGAGGTGCCACCGGGCTTCGAGGTCGTGCTCTCGGCCGGATCCCTCGATGTGCGAACCGATCCAGGGTCCGGTGCACACCACCGTCGACGGTGACACCGCCACGGCGGCAAGCTATTCGCTGTTGATCCTGCATCGGCCGGACGGATTCTTCGTCGAGCGGGCGACGGCGCATCACTGGGAACTCGTGCGCACCGAATCCGGCTGGCGGGTCAACCGCCGCACCAGCCGAGCGCTCGACGGCGCGGAGGACGCACACCGCCTGCTCGCTGCCGCGGTACGCGGTCAGCCATTCGCGCCGTCGCGCTGACACCCTCCGCGGCGTACCGTGACCGGTCTCTGACGGCACCACTGGCCGTGTCAGGGACTGTTTTCGTTTGTCAGGCAAAGGGTTCGACGATCGCTCGCCGTCGATCTGCGATCTCTCGCGCGAGTCTCCCGGTGAACGGGAAACGGTCACCGGATGCCGCTCCGGTGTCCGCAGACTGACCATTGCTGCCACCTTCAGGTGATGTGCATCACGCGAGGTATTCGATGTGACCGGCACCGTGTCGATCACGCGGCGCTCGCTGTTCTTCATGTAAGGAGTCCTACGAAATGAAACTCGGCGGTCTGGTTCGCCATCGGCGAACCGTTGCCAGTGTCAGTGCACTGGCGCTATTCGGCACGCTCGGTGCGACAGCATGCAGCAGCAGCTCATCGGACGAAGGCAGCAGTGCCGCGTCCGCACCCACCACAACGCTGCCGGCCAACGCGGCCAAGGGTACCCCGATCAAGATCGGGTTCCTGTCCAGCGAGGGCGGCGCCGCGGTCTCTCTGCCCGAGTACCGGGAGGGCGCCGAAGCCGCAGTCAAGTACGTGAACAACAACGGCGGCGGGCTCGCCGGGCATCCCGTCGACCTCGTCGTCTGCAAGCAGCAGGAAGACCCGACGTCGGCGACCGCCTGTGCCAACCAGTTCGTCGAGGACAAGGTCGCGGCCGTGTTGACCGGGGGCACGTCGATGGGGCCCGCCGTGGTTCCGATCATCACCGGCGCAGGCATCCCATACGTCACGCTCAACGGCACCTCTGCTGTCGAGTTGACCTCGCCGGACGTGGCCGCACTCTCGGCGGGACTTCCGGGCACTCTCACCTCCGTGGCCACAGCCTCCAAGGAGAACGGCATCAACTCCGTCACGATCTTCGCGAGTGACGGCGGCGGAATGGGCAACATCATCAGCCAGATGGGTGCGCCGATCTTCAAGGGCTTCGGTGTCGATCTGAAGGTGGTCCCGATCCCGCTCGGCGTGCCCGACCCCACCCCGTTGGTCACCAGCGGCCTGTCGTCCAAGCCCGGCGGCATCAACATCATCGCCGACCCGGCCACGTGTGCATCGGTGCTCAAGGCGGTACAGACCACCGACCCGACCGTGAAGAAGATGCTCATCCCGCCGTGCCTCGACCCTTCGGTCACCAAGGTGGTCGGGATGGACACCGTCAAGGGGCAGATCGGACTCACCGCCACCGATTACCTTTCGGACAAGCCGGATTCGGTCCTGTACCGGTCGGTGATGGCGCAGTATGCCCCGGACCTCTCGGTGACCGGTCCCGGCTCGTCGGGCTACCAGACGCTGCTCGGATTCGTCCGCGCGACGAACAGCGTGACCGGTGATCCCACGCCCGCCGCCCTCAAGGCGGCCCTGAAGTCGTCCAAGAACGTCGAGATGCCCGCCGGTGGCGGAATCACGTTCACCTGCAACGGCACTGCCGTCCCGCAGATGCCGTCGATCTGCTCGAGCCAGATGCTCTACGGCACCATCAACGACCAGGGTGTGCCGGTCGATCTGAAGCTGACGGGCCAGGCGCCGGCCGCCTAGTCCCTCAGTCCGAGGCCACCGTTTAAGGAAATCACCACCATGACAGACCATCTCGCTTATCTCGTGCTCGGTCTCGGCAATGGCGCCGTGTACGCGGCGCTCGGGCTCGCGCTCGTGATGACGTTCAAGAGTTCCGGCGTCGTGAACTTCGCGACCGGCGCCGTCGCCCTGTACACCGCGTACACCTATGTCCTGCTGAGGACGGGAGAGCTGATGGTCCCGATCCCGGGCCTCCCCAAGACGGTTGACCTCGGTCAGCCGCTTGGGGTGGCACCGGCCATGGCGATATCCCTCGTCATCGCGGCGATTCTCGGAATACTCTGCTACGCACTGATCTTCCGGCCCATGCGAACCTCGTCGGTGGTCGCCAAGGCGGTGGCCTCGATCGGGTTGATGATCGTGCTGCAAGCCGTGATCGCCCAGCGCGTGGGGACGCAGCTCCCGCTTGTCGAACCGATCTTCCCTCTCAAGACCATTACGATCGGGGACAGCCCGGCACCCACCGACCGCATCTGGCTCGCCGTCGCGATCGTCGCGATCGCCGTCGCGGCAGGACTCATGTTCCGGTTCACCCGATTCGGCGTCGCCACCGAGGCCGCCGCGGAATCGGAGAAAGGCGCCTACCTCACCGGTCTGTCGCCGGACAGGATAGCGTTCAGCAACTGGGCGTTGTCGTCGGTGGTCGCCGGGCTCGGCGGCATCCTCATCGCCCCGTTGGTCTCCCTCAATCCCGTTGCCTACACGATGTTCATCGTGCCGGCGCTGGCCGCAACCCTGGTCGGCAACTTCTCGTCGATCGCGCTGACCGTCACCGCGGGCATCGTCATCGGCAGCCTGCAGGCCGAGGTCACCAATCTGCAGGGAACATTCGACTGGTTTCCCAAAACCGGTATGTCCGAGGCAATCCCACTGGTCCTGATCCTCGGGTTTCTGGTGTTCAAGGGGCGTCCGCTGCCCGACCGGGGTAGCGTCGTCCGGCAGGCGCTGGGCCGTGCGCCCCGACCGGCACACGTGTTCCTGCCCACCGTGATCGCGGCGGGGGTCGCCGTCGTCGCCCTGCTCGTCACCTCGGGCAGCTACCGGGCCGCCATCGTCACCAGCATCATCTTCGGCGTGCTGGCCCTGTCCCAGGTGATCGTCACCGGCTATGCCGGTCAGGTGTCGCTGGCGCAGTTGACGCTCGCGGGGGTATCGGCATACGCGCTCAGCGCGATCAACACCCATCTGGGGATTCCGTTTCCGTTCGCGCCCATCCTCGCCGCGCTCGTCGCCACGGCGATCGGCGTCATCGTCGGTCTCCCCGCACTGCGGGTGCGCGGGCTCCCGTTGACCGTCGTCACACTCGCACTGGCGGTGTTCCTCGAGGCGTTCTGGTTCCGCAATCCGTCGTTCAACGGCGGCGTGAACGGTTCGCCGATCGACGCGCCGAGTATCTTCGGCATCAACCTCGGCATCGGTGCGGGGGAGAACTATCCACGAATCGCGTTCGGACTGCTGTGTCTGGTCACGCTCATCATCGTGGGTCTCGGTACCGCGTGGCTGCGTCGCAGCACGCTCGGTACCGACATGCTCGCCGTTCGGGCCAATGAACGCTCGGCCGCCGCCACCGGCATCAACGTCGCGCGAACCAAGTTGGCGGCCTTCGCAATCGGGGCGTTCGTCGCCGGACTTGCCGGGTCCTTGATGGGTTACCAGCAGACGTTGGCCACCCCCGAACCGTTCACGGTGTTCGTGGGCATCACGCTGTTCGCGGCCATGTACATCGCCGGCATCACCTCGATCACCGGCGGCATCCTCGCGGGTGTGCTGGCCCCGGGCGGTGTGCTCTACCTCCTGGTGGACCGATTCCTGCATCTCGGTGAGTACTACGCGATGATCAGCGGCATCCTGCTGATCGTCACCGTGGTGGCCAACCCCGACGGCGTCGCGTCCAAACTGCCGGCGGTGCCGTGGCCGTCGATCCCGAACCCGTTCCGTACCAAGCATTCCGGTACGGCCGACGCGGCGGTGCCGATCCCGGCCCCGGCGGCCGGCGAGTCCGGCGTCGACGAGTCGGCGGAGCCCTGTCTGCAGATCCGCAACATCGGTGTGCGATACGGAGCAGTGCAAGCGGCCGAGGATGTTTCGTTCGATGTCCGCCCCGGCGAGATCATCGGTCTGATCGGACCCAACGGTGCGGGCAAGACGACGGTCATCGACGCCATCACCGGTTTTGCCCGTGCGTCCGGCGAGGTCATCCTCGGCGGCGAGGACATCAGTTCGCTGCTGCCGCATCAGCGGGCGCGTCGCGGACTGGGCCGCAGCTTCCAGGACGTCGAACTCTACGACGACCTGTCGGTCGCCGAGAACGTCACCGTGGGTGCGAGTCGGTCGTCCTCGACTGAGGATGTGGCACAACGGGTTCACCGGGTGCTGTCGATGGTGGGGCTCGACGACGCCGCGGAGGCGGAGGTGGCGACCCTGTCGCAGGGACAACGCCAGCTGGTGTCGGTGGCCCGGGTGCTTGCGGCGACGCCGAGGGTCGCGTTGCTCGACGAGCCGGCAGCCGGACTGGACAGCACCGAGAGCCAATGGCTCGGTGAGCGTCTGCGCATGGCCCGCGACGCCGGCATCTCGATCCTGATGGTCGACCACGACATGGATCTGGTGCTCTCGATCTGTGACCGGGTGGTGGTCCTCGACCTGGGCAAGGTCATCGCATCCGGGACCCCGGCCGAGATCCGATCCGACGAGAACGTCGTCCGCGCCTACCTCGGAATGCCCACCGGGGATATCGATCTCGACCACGAGGCGATCCCGGAGCTGGCGGCACCGGAATCCGATCCCGTCACTGCGCCGGCCGATACCGAGGAGGTCATGTCGTGAACGCCCTGGATTGTCGCGGTTTGAGCACCGGCTACTTCAAGCAACGTCCCTGTGTGCGCGAGGTCGACTTGGCCGTCGCTCCCGGCGAGATCACCTGTCTGCTCGGCCCGAACGGTGCCGGGAAGACCACGCTGCTCCTGTCGCTGGCCGGACTCCTGCCGCGCTTCGGAGGGACCGTCGAGGTGGACGGCGTCTCCGTCGGTTCCGGTCATCCCCGAGACGCAGTACGCGCCGGGATGGTGCTCGTGCCCGACGACCGGGCACTGTTCCGGCAACTGTCCACGGTCCAGAATCTCCGTCTGGCCGTGCCGCAGCGTGCGCGTCGCGCCGACGCCGTGGATCAGGTGGTCGACCTGTTCCCGGCATTGGAGAAACGCCTGAAGGTCGACGCCGGCCGGCTCTCCGGCGGCGAGCAGCAGATGCTCGCCATCGGACGCGCGATCGTGCAGCGACCCAAGGTGTTGCTGATCGACGAACTCAGCATGGGTCTCGCGCCGGTGATCGTCGACGAGATCCTCGGCGTGCTGCGTCGCCTCGCCGCCGACGACGGATTGGCCGTGGTTCTGGTCGAACAGCATGTACATCTTGCGCTCGGAATCGCCGACCGGGCAACGGTATTGGTCCATGGTTCGGTCGTTGTCGACGACACCGCGGCCTCGCTGCGCGCCGACCCCCATCGAATCGAGCGAGCCTACCTGACCGAGGCCGTGGCGTGAACCCGGTTCTCCTCACATCGATTCCGGGCTTCCCGCTCTCCGGGAGACACCCTTGCGGTGTGCCCGGCCCGGTCGGCAGAGTCGGCCGGGTCCGCTAACCGATTCGGTGGAGGCCCATCCCATGTCGACGTCAACATCACTTCGACCCGTTCCCGCCGAACAGATCACCGTCTGGGACCACGAGGCCGATGTGGTCGTCGCCGGATACGGGGTGGCCGGTGCCGCGGCCGCAGTCGGCGCAGCCCAGAGCGGGGCGGATGTCCTGGTGCTGGAACGAACCGGGGGATGGGGCGGTGCAGCCGCGATGGCCGGCGGTTTCATCTACCTCGGTGGCGGTACGCCCCTGCAGAAGGCATGCGGATTCGACGACACGGTCGACGCCATGAAGGCGTTCATGAAGGCGGCACTCGGGCCCGGTGTCGACGAGGCGAAGATCGACGCCTACTGCGAGGGCAGCGTCGAGCACTATCACTGGCTTGTCGACGAGTGCGGGGTGCCGTTCAAGGACGCATTCTGGGCAGAGCCGGGCTGGGAGCCGCCCGGCGACGAGGGGCTGATGTACTCGGGTGGGGAGAACGCGGCGCCGTTCGACGCGACCATTCCGCCCGCGCCACGCGGCCATGTTCCCCGGATGCCCGCGGCGGAGAAGCACACGAGCACATCCAGGGGCGGCGGCTACATGCTCATGAAGCCGCTCACCGACCTGGCCGCGTCTCTCGGTGTGCGTTCGGTGTACGACGTGCGCGCCCAGAGCCTCATCGTCGACTCGAGTGGTCGAGTGGTCGGCCTTCGGGCGACGCAGTACGGCCGGGAGATCGCGATCCGGGCCCGCAACGGAGTTGTCTTGGCCACCGGCAGTTTCGCGTACAACCAGACGATGCTCGAGTCCTTTGCGCCGCGGCTGATCAATCGGCCCGCCGCTTCGATCGAGGAACACGACGGGCAATCCATCCGCATGGCACAGGCACTCGGCGCCGACCTGGCACACATGGACGCCACCGAGGTCGCCATCTTCTGCAATCCGCAGCTGTTGGTCCGCGGAATCCTGGTCAACGGCAAGGGACAGCGATACATCAACGAGGACACCTACCCCGGCCGCATCGGACAGGCGACCCTGATCGAGAACGACAACCAGGCGTATTTGATCATCGACGAGGCGTCGTACGAAGAGGGCATCGCCCGCCCGTCGTCGAGTGCCGCGATCGCGGCGCCGCTCAAATGGGTGGGCGAGACGGTCGAGGAACTCGAAGCCGACATGGGACTGCCCGCGGGATCGCTGCAGGCGACCGTCGAGGTCTACAACCGTCATGCCCGCAACGGCGAGGATCCGTTGTTCGGCAAGCAGTCCGAATGGGTGAAGCCGCTCGGCTCACCGGTCGGTGCGATCGACCTGCGCGGGATGACCGGCGGCTTCACGCTGGGCGGCCTGCGCACGACCGTGGACTCGGCGGTGCTGCACGTCTCCGGCGACCCGATCCCCGGACTGTTCGCGGCCGGTCGCTGCACGGCCGGCGTCTGTGCCGGCGGATACGCATCCGGCACGTCACTCGGCGACGGAAGCTTCTTCGGTCGGCGGGCCGGCATCGCCGCGGCGCGGGGTTGAACCCCTCGATTCCAGTTCATCCCCCTGCTTTGCGAGAACCCTCCGCGAGCTCCTGGAGGGTCTTTGGAGATCAGGGGGAAGAACCATTCACCGCAGCGCCGAAGACGTCTTGCCCACCCGCAGCACCGGATCCAGTAGCGTGACCGTCCGCGACGAGTCCGGATCGGCGATCCGCGCCACAAGTCGTTGCACCGCAAGCTTTCCCATGTCGGTGTAGTTGTTGTCGATGGTCGTCAATCCGATGTAGCCGAGGCGGGCGAGGTAACTGTTGTCGTAGCCGACGACGCTGAGGTCGTCGGGGGTGCGCAGCCCGAGGGTTTCGGCGAACGACATGGCGATCACCGCGGCGTAGTCGTTGTTGGCGAGGATTGCGGTGGGTCGATGCTCTGCGCCGAGGAGCGCGGCGGCCGCCGACTGGTCCCCGGACTCCGAGCGATCGCTCACCTCGACCTGAATGAACTCGTCGAGGCCGTGGCGATGCATCTCCTCGCGATAACCGGCGGTGCGCAGGTCGGCGGCGCGGCCGGTGCCCGCCAGATGGGCGATCCGCCGGTGTCCCAGTGCCACAAGATGTTCCACCGCACGGGCCGCACCCGTGCGGTCGTCGCCGGTCACCACGTCGACATTCGGCAGGTCGGGCTCGCGCCCGGCGGCCACCACTGTCGGCAATTGCCGGGCCGTCGCGAGTAGATGCGCGGCCGGTGGAAGCGTTCCGAGACAGAGCAATCCGTCGACCCGCGCCTCCACGAACGCGTCGAGGACCGAGGCGTCGTCGTCGAGGCCGAAGTCCTCCGACAGGAACAAGCTGAGTCCCTGCCGCGTCAGCTCGGCGCGAACCGCGGCGAGCAGATCGATGAACCAGGGGTTACGGAGGTCCGACAGGACCGCACCCACGGTGTGGGTCCGTTGCTGAGCCAGTGCGCGGGCCGCGCCGTTGGCGCGGTATCCGAGCTCCTCGGCTGCGCGCAGCACGGCCGCCCGGTTGGCCTCGCTGGCACCGGGTTGACCGCGCATCACCAGCGACACGAGAGACTTCGAGACCCCCGCACGCGCGGCGACGTCGACGATCGTCGGACGGCCGCTCCGGGCGGCGGTGGTGGACGGGTCGCCGGATCTACTCACCGTGGCGCCTTTCTCTCAGTGGTTCTGGACATCAGCTTGGAGCGGTCCAAAACTATTTGTGCAGTTCATTGGCAAGTGTAGAGCAATTACACCCGGGCTATTGACGGAATGCTGTGGCCTAACTTACATTGAATGCCTGGAACGCTCCAAGTGTCCAAGTTTCGAAGCCAATCGAATACCGATCCCCACAGAAAGCCGAGGTCTCACCCATGTCTTCCCGTCGCACCCTCCGCGTGGCACTCGTCGGGGCCGGCGCCGCCGGCCAGGCCCACGCCTTCGGATTCCGCAACGTCTCCATGGCCGCCGGACTCGAGTCGGTCGACGTCGAACTGGTCGCGGTCGTCGATCCCAATGTCGAGTTGGCCCGTCGCACCGCTGATCGCTACGGCTATCGCGAGGCAACCGCAGATCTGCAGAGCGTGCTCGACGATCCCGCGATCGACGCGATCAGCGTGGCCCTGCCCAACAGCGTGCACGCCGAGGTGCTGCCGGCGATCCTGCGTTCGGGCAAGCACGTGCTCGCGGAGAAACCGATCGGCCGCAACGCCGCCGAGGCCGCCGAACTCGTCGAGTTGGCCGAGGCGTCCGACGCAGTGACCGGCGTGGGATTCTCCTTCCGCCGTCTTCCCGGGCTGGCCGCGGTCCACGACGCGATCGCCGACGGCGCCATCGGCTCGGTCCGCAGCTTCACCGCGTGGTACAACGCCGACTACGGCGCCGACCCGCAGGCCCCGTTCGCGTGGCGCTACACCAAGGAGGCTGCCGGCGCCGGCGCGCTGATCGACATCGGCACCCACGCGATGGACACCGTGCAGCATGTCGTCGGACCGATCCGCCGCATCGTGTCGGCGACCCTGCACACCGCCATCACCGAACGGCCGATTCCCGGCACCGACAAGACCGGCGTCGTCGACACCGACGACATCGCTCTGCTCACCGTCGAAACCGAAAGCGGCGCAATCGGACAGATCCACGTCAACCGCATCGCCATCGGCATCCCCAACTCGCTGGGCATCGAGGTGCACGGCGAAAACGGCCACGCCCGTTTCGATTCCATCTCCGCCGGCGAGTTCCACATCCACCTCAACGAGGGACCGGCAACCATCGCAGGCCCGCGTCGGGTGTTCACCGGCCCGCAGCACCCGTACTTCTCCGACGTCGCCGCCATGCCCGGTGGTGGAGTAGGTACCGGGTACGCCGAGGCATTCGTCGCCGAAATCCAGCACTTTGTCCGCTGCATCCTCGCCAACGAGCCGATGGACACCAGCTTCCCGTCCGCGCTGCGCGTCATGCGGGCCGTCGACGCGGCGCAGGAGGCGGCCGCCGGGGGCCGCGCGGTCGAGATCGACGCGCCGGTCGGCAGCCTTTCCCGCTGATCGAGTAAGCGAGGAGCGCCAGCGACGAGCGTATCGAGATCACCCGCCAGGCGATCTCGATACGCGGGCTCGCAAGCTCGCTCGCTTACTCGATCGGCGTGAGGCTCGCTTCGCTGCTGCGGCGCTTCCCATTTCGTTGATCGAGTAAGCGAGGAGCGCATCGAGATCCTGCCGTCCCCCCGTTGATCGAGTAAGGCTCCGAGCGAAGCGAGGCGCCGCATCGAGATCCACCGATACTTTCCGTTGATCGAGTAAGGCGAGGAGCGCATCGAGATCCGCTGACACTTTCCGTTGATCGAGTAAGGCGAGGAGCGGCATCGAGATCCGCTGACACTTACCGATGATCGAGTAAGGCTCCGAGCGAAGCGAGGCGCCGCATCGAGATCCACCGAACCCACCCCAACCGATTGGACCACAGATGAATTCACCGCTCACCGACACCACACCCGCCGTCGCCGACCCGACCTTCTCCCGGCTCAGCCTCGGCACCGCACCCGATTCGTGGGGCATCTGGTTTCCCGACGACCCCAAGCAACCGCACTGGAGCACCTTCCTCGACGAGGTCGTCGAAGCCGGCTACCGCACCATCGAACTCGGCCCGTTCGGCTACCTGCCGACCAATCCGGAACAGCTCAAGGACGAACTCGGCAAGCGGGGACTGTCGCTGACCGGCGGAACCGTCGGCACCGCATTGCATCGTGGCCCGGACGCGCTCGAGCAGGCTCGCAAGGATGCCTTCGATGTGTGTGACCTGTTGTCGGCCATGGATGTCCACCATCTCGTGACCCTGCCCGAGCAGTACACCGACCTGCACACCGGTGCACTGACCCAGGCGGCGGAACTCTCGGCCGACGAGTGGCGCAACCTGGTCGACGGGCACTCCGCACTCGGCCGCGCGGTGACCGAAACCTACAACGTGACACAGGGTTTCCATCCGCACGTGGACACCCACGTCGACACACAGCGGTTCATCGAGAAGTTTCTCGACGACACCGACCCGCAGGCCGTGTCGATGTGCCTCGACACCGGCCACGTCTCCTACTGCTCCGGCGACAACCGGGAACTGATCGCCCAGTACCCCGACCGCATCAGCTACATCCACCTCAAGCAGGTCGACCCGGGTGTCGCAGCCAAGGCACGCGAGGACCATGTCGGGTTCTACGAGGCCGTCCAGCGTGGCGCGATGGTCGAACCGCCCCTGGGGGTTCCGACGATGGAGCCGCTGCTCGCCGATCTGGCAGCCCTGAACAAGGATTTGCGCCTGATCATCGAACAGGACATGTACCCGGCCCCGCCGGGCAGTGCCAAGCAGATCGCCATCCGCACCCGCGACTATTTCGCCAGTATCGGGCTGCTGCCCGCCGATAGCTGAAAACCTGAATCCACCCATGTTCTTCGTCGATGCCAAACCGCTTGCCGCTGGTCGAGCAAGTGACGAGCGTAGCGAGGAACGCATCCAGTGGGTCGAGTAAGCCCGGCGACGTAGGAGCCGAGCGCATCCTAGACCGAGACCAACGCTCAACGAAGGAGCCGACGATGAGAACACCACAGCGACGCAACCGCGTCCTGACCGCCGCCGTCGCCATCACCGCGACGTCCCTGATCGCCCTGACCGGTTGCTCGAGCACCGGCGGCAAACCCGACAGCAGCGGCAGTGGCGGCGGGACCGGCGGTACCGTCAACACCCCGCGCTACACCGTCGCCATGATCACCCACGGAGTGCCGGGCAACGCATTCTGGGACCTGGTGCAGAAGGGCGCGGAAACCGCTGCGCAGAAGGACAATATCGAGCTCAAGTACTCGGCCGACCCGCAGGCCCCGAACCAGGCGAATCTGGTGCAAACGGCAATCGACTCCAAGGTCGACGGTATCGCGGTGACCCTCGCCAAGCCCGACGCGATGGCCCCTGCAGTGGCCAAGGCCCGAGAGGCGAATATCCCTGTCGTCGGACTGAACTCGGGCTTCGACCAGTGGAAGGCCATGGGCGTCCAGCAGTTCTTCGGGCAGGACGAGAACATCGCGGGTGAGGCAGCCGGCAAGCGCCTGGCCTCGGAGGGCGCCAAGAATGTCCTGTGCATCGTCCACGAGCAGGGCAACGTCTCCCTCGAGGCACGCTGCAGCGGAGTCGAAAAAGGCATGGCGGGAACCGGGTCCGTCGAGCGACTCAACGTGAACAGTGCCGACATGCCCTCGGTCAATGCCGCGCTGACCGCCAAGCTCCAGCAGGATCCGTCGATCGATCACATCATCGCCCTCGACGCGTCGATCGCCCAGACCGCGGTGGAGGCCAAGGGATCTGCCAACAGCAAAGCTGCGGTCGCGACCTTCGACACCAACGCCGCGCTCGTGGACCTGATCAAGAGCGGGCAGGTGGAGTGGGCCGTCGATCAGCAGCCGTACCTGCAGGGCTACCTTGCAGTGGACTCGCTGTGGCTCTACCTCACCAACGGCAACACCATCGGCGGCGGCGCTGCGGTACTGACCGGGCCGGCATTCATCGACAAGACCAATATCGACGCCGTCGCGAAGTACGCGAAGGCCGGCACTCGCTGATCGCCGGCGGGAAGGGACATTTCGATGAGTACACAGACAGATCTTGACCTCTCGACCCACAAGGTGGTCACTGATGAGCGGGTGAAGCGGCAGAAGCCGTTGCAGCGGTTGTTGGTTCGCCCGGAGGTGGGTGCGCTGTTCGGGGCGGTCGCGATCTTCATCTTCTTCTTGATCGTGGCCCCGCCGTTCCGCTCCCCGGAAGCCCTGGCCACGGTGCTCTACGCCAGTTCGACGATCGGGATCATGGCGTGTGGGGTGGCGGTGTTGATGATCGGCGGCGAGTTCGACTTGTCGACCGGTGTCGCGGTCACCTTCGCCTCCCTGGCGGCAAGCATGTTGGCCTACAACCTGCATTTGAATGTGTGGCTGGGTGCGGCGTTGGCGTTGGTGTTGTCGCTGAGTGTCGGGTTCTTCAACGGCTATCTGGTGATGAAGACCAAGATCCCGTCGTTCCTGATCACGCTGTCGACGTTTTTGATGATCACCGGTATCAACCTGGCGGTGACCAAGTTGGTGACCGGTCAGGTCGCGACCCCGTCGATCGCGGACATGCAAGGGTTTGATTCGGCGCAGAAGGTGTTCGCGTCCTCGTTCACCGTGTTCGGGGTGTCGGTGCGGATCACGGTGGTGTGGTGGTTGCTGTTCACCCTGTTCGCGACGTGGCTGTTGATGCGCACCCGGATCGGGAACTGGATCTTCGCCGTCGGCGGTAACCAGGACTCGGCACGGGCGGTGGGTGTGCCGGTGACCGCGGTCAAGATCGGCATGTTCATGTTCGTCGGGTTCTGCGCCTGGTTCGTCGGTATGCACCTGCTGTTCGCGTTCGACACGGTGCAATCGGGTCAGGGTGTGGGTAACGAGTTCTTCTACATCATCGCCGCGGTCGTCGGCGGCTGCTTGTTGACCGGCGGGTATGGGACGGCGATCGGTGCGGCGATCGGCGCGTTCATCTTCGGCATGGTCAATCAGGGCATCGTGTATGCCGGGTGGAACCCGGACTGGTTCAAGTTCTTCATGGGCGTGATGCTGCTGTTCGCGGTCGTCGCCAACAATGCTTTCCGTAACTACGCATCCAAGAGGTGACAGTGATGAGTTCTGCTATCGAAACCAAACCCGATTCCGACTCCGCCGGCGGCAAAGTGCCGTTGATCGAGTTGAAGGATGTGGGCAAATCGTATGGGGCGATCATCGCCTTGAAGGGGATCAACCTGCGCGTCAATGCCGGTGAGGTGACCTGTGTGCTCGGTGACAACGGTGCCGGCAAGTCCACCCTGATCAAGATCATGGCCGGGTTGCATCAGCAGACCGAGGGCCAACTGTTGATCGACGGCGAGGAGATCAAACTCGACTCCCCCAAACACGCCCTGGAAACCGGGATCGCCACGGTCTATCAGGATTTGGCGGTGGTGGGGTTGATGCCGGTGTGGCGTAACTTCTTCCTCGGCCAGGAACTGCGCAAGGGTCCGTTCAGATCGTTGGACATTCAGGCGATGCGCGCGACCACAAAGGAAGAACTGTTCAAGATGGGCATCGACCTGCCCGACGTGGATGCCCCGATCGGCAGTCT